>JAJZQA010000032.1 GCA_021810985.1 Deltaproteobacteria bacterium | reverse complement strand
GATCGACAGTGCCGAGAAGATTGCAACAACCTGTTCCGGTTCAATCTGCATATCCGGCATGGCAGCCGGGTTGTAAGGGGCGTATGTAACCTTGCCTTTTGGCGATATGTTTTTAGTGAAAAGTTCCATTAGCGAACCTCTGTTGATATAAGCGCCTGATTCAGCGTTATATCCGATGTTTGATTCGCTGGCATTGCTAGTGTTCTTACCGATACTAATTCACCCGTTGTTACCGAATCCGCCAATACACAGGCATCCACATAGTTTTCTAAGGTTGGACAACATGGCGAATGGTCACGCCCCCAACTATTACAAAGGCCATAAAGTGGGCTGTGGGGTTCACAAAAACCGTCCTGATCAGTAAAAGGGCATTCTGTGCACCAGACTGTTCCCTCCGGATTGCTACAAATAAATCTAGGGTTGTCTACTTTCATTTTTTAAGCCTCCAATACGGATAAAATCCCATGAGGGTATTCTTTGCTTACGCTCTGGTCAAACTCCCCGCCCGGTTTATAGCGTGACCAGAATTTCAGCTCTCTTTCGTATGCGGATTGCATCTGGCTGATGATCTCCACCGGGCAAGCCCTGCGACCTTCATCATATCCTTGAAGCGTTGCCTTCTTAATGCCTAAAATATCAGCCATATCTTGCAGGCTGTAGCCCATTTTAAGGCGTAGTTTTCTGCATACGTTTTCGGCGGATTTTGGTTTTTTGGCAGGCTTTTGCATTGTGAAAAACCTTTCTATTGAAGGTCAAAAAGACCCGCGCTGGTGACTGTTGCATATTCACAATTTGCCTAACCATCATTCCGAGCGGACAAGCCGCTCAAATTGGTGTTATTTTACTTCCCCAAGTCCCGGAATTTCTCTGCAATAACCCGATACTTTTCAGCCATCAGCAAAAAGGAATCTTCGGCGTAAGCGACCGATTGCCCTATTTGCTCCCGGAATTTGTTTTCTGCTTTCATTCCGGAAACTTCACAGCCGATTGCGTTTGTTTCGCATACTAGCGCTTCAAATTCTCTTGCAAGGTTTCCACTTGTCATTTCGATCCTCCGATCACCAACGTAAAATAACAAAACGTAGCAGCAGGCGATTAAGCCCGCTGCTGTACTCAAGCCGTTATGGCTCTATAGCCAGTGACCCGCTTTCAAACGCCGCTATTTCCATTTCACCAAGAAACTGAATTAACGGAGTAGTTCCTTGCTCGTCCTCAATCATCATCTCGCGGATTACGTCCTCGCAAAATTCTTCGGGGTCGGTAATTTTCCGCCCATGTAAAGCACCGAGGTCGTCACCAGTGGAGCAATCAGCCAGCCGTTTGACTCCAACTCGGATAACAAGCTGTCCTTCCTCTATCTTTGCCTGCAATGGATGGTCTGCCATGTTCACTGCTGGGCGCATCTGCCGTATTGCCCAAGGGTTCCGCTCAAAAAAACCGGGCTCAAGGCCCATACCTGCCACTTCCTCATGCTTGGCTTTCAGGTACTCAAGCGGCGTTTCAAAGCCTGCTTCCTTTGCCTTTGCTTCCAGTTCAGCAATTTGCTCCAGTCCTTTCCCTGCGTTCGGAAATTTATTGCATCCTGACAGTTTGTTCATTGCCGCATCCGACTGTCCAAAATGTGGTTTCATTACAACCTCCCTACGAAATATAACCATCGGCTCCACCGGCCTTTCAGCCGGTAAGCCTCAAGCCGTTATATTCTTCCCCACTGTTGCGCCATCGCGGAGGCGATCCCCGCGAAGGTTTTACTTCGTTTTTTCCACCGGTCAGGACTAGGCGGCATCCGGTGGATTCTGTTCTCCCGGCCATCCACTATGTCCGTCGGTTCCAGCAAGGGTAAACCCTTCAACCAGAGACATGTTGCCTTCGTTTCTCCGTGGCCGAACTGCCACGGGTGGATTACCTGGTCGGGTTTTCGCCATATTGACGACATGATGCAGACGGGGTTTTCGACTGCAATTCGCGGAATGTCAGACTTTGCCAGCAGCATGAAAAAGCTGATTGCCGACTGTTGCCGACCGTCCAGTTTCTTTGACTCGAAGTGCCGCGCACCGGACACGCTCAAATGAGTACAGGGGGGATGTGCAATCATCAAATCCCAACAGCCATGTATCACGTCCCGCACGTCACCCTGATAATGTGGCCCCGGCGCATCTGTCGGCAACAGGTCACAGGACATTGCATCATGCCCCGCTGCGATAAAAGCATCTCTGACCGTGCCAGAGTATTCACATACAACCAATACTTTCAAAACGACCTCCAGAATATAACCAGCTTATTGGTGCTGTCTGCGCTACGCTTGCAGCACAAACGCAACCGGTTATGGCGCAAGGCACCGTAGTACCCTGCGCCACCGTTTACTACAACTCTACGCGGGACATCGTGTCTTCGATGCTATCCAGGGAATTTGCCAGCGAAAAGAACCGACCCCGCAGCTCCGAGAACAGCGGCGGATACTCGCGGCAGTCCTTGCCTTCACCCCGAACAGGTTGGGGGCAAGCTGAGGTTGTGACGGGATTAAGTTTGCCACCAACTCTGTTAGCCAGCGTTTCGGCACGATCCGCCAGTTCAGCCGCGAATTTGCAGATTTCAGCGGCAACGGGTTCCCTTGCTGCGGTCGTCAATGATCCAATGCCACATTTTGCATCTTCGTACATTCGTGATTCCTCCATTCGTGGTATATGCGCCATAACCAGCGCTGTGCTGCGGTCAAGCCGCAGACGCTTGATCGTTATGCCTTCACAGGCACGATAAATTCGACGTTGTACTTTTGGCAGCATTCAAGGAACATTTCGCGGTTGAAAGAGTAGCAGTAGCTTGTCCCCCGGCATGAAATATCAAATATCTCATCGCCCCTATTTCTCTCTTTCCAGCTAATCGGTGCCCTATAAACCGTTGCGGCAACATCCCGCGTAACTTCGCCGTCCGCCCATCCGTAATCTATGAAGCAGACCACGGCAGTTTTCTGCATCAACTCTATGAGTTGTGCATAATCCCTACTGGTTTCGTATCCGTGGTCACTAACAAGCCGTACCATGCTCTCTCCGATCTGCCCGAATGGGCATAACCAGTTTTTTCGACCAGACCGGTAAGCCCCGGCAGGTCAAAACTGGCCGTTATACCCTGCACAACCGCTCATAATATTTCTGTACCGTTCGCATGTGCATCGAATGCCCGGTTTTAGCAGTCAGATCTTTTGCAATGCTGTACCAGGATTGCTTTTTCTTTCGCATGCCCTTGATCTCGTCCAGATACAGACTGACGTTCGCCATTGTCAGCTGCCCGAGCTTGTTCTGTTTCATATTGTATTTCCGTTCCGGAGGCGGAATATTCGGGATAGTCAGCACGACCATCTTAAAAACGTGCTGGCCGCAGTTCATGCAGGAATAATACTCTCCCCGGTCAAAATGAATGAACTCTTGGTTGCAGTGGTCACAAAACATAATCCTCTCCTGGTAATGTGATGTTTAACTCTGTGGCGGCTCGTTTGATTGAGTCTAGGTATTCAGACATCTGGGCAACGGTCGCCGAGGTTGTTGATGTTAGCTCGACTACTTTCTTGTGCAGCGCCATCGCTTCGGCCTGCAATCCTGATTTGTAGACGTTCCGCAGAGATTGGATCATTGAGGCGTATTCCGTGTTATCACGGGTATAGATGTTGACCAGAAACGCCGCTTTGTATCTTTCGTGCATCGCTTCTTTCGGTTCTCCCAACTCTGCGCCAATGATGGTAAGCCATTTCCAGTACAGCGCATTCTGATCTGCAGACCGGTCTTTTTTATATTCTCTGATGATTACTTCATGCACTGGTTCAAGCGGCATGTTGCGGATAATCTCAATCGCCCGGTTCCGGTGCTGTTCGGTATGGCAGATGACTTTCTGTTTCATCAGAACGGGATATTATCGGCTTGCTCTTGCAATGCCTGTGTGTCTGCAGCTATCATTTTCCGCAAGTCGGCCAGCACTTTTGTTACCCATTTTTCAGATATTTTCGGCAGGCGATCCAGTGTGAAGAAATATTCTTTACCGTCTGATTCATAATGGCTCAAGCGATTCAAAAGTGTGTTCATTTGCGTTTCATCGCCCTTGCACCATGCGGCTAGTTCGTCATGCAGGGTTTGATTGACCTTCGGCATTCCATCTGATGGTGTTGTTGTTTTAGAAACTGCTTGTTTTGGCTGTACCTCATGCGTTTTAGCATCTGGATCGTTATCACCTTCGGTCGGTATTGCAAACAGCATGAAGGCCATAGCTTTGTAAGCGTAACTCATTGCCTTGCCGATTGACTTATCCCCGCTGTCCATAGCTTCACCGTAACTGCAAACGGTGTGCTTGCTCCCGTCTTTTGCTGATACAAGATCAAATTCAGCGGTAACGGTGCTGTAAAAAAGCGCCGTACCTTTGGAGTTGACCCGTTCAGTTACTTCTTTGTTGGTGATTCTGGGCAGAATACAGAGCTGGTTTTCTGCCAATAGCGCCGACAGTTCGTTGTACACGTCATCAATGCCACGATATTTGAACCCCTGTTGCTGGTTACTACGGCTTTTGCTAATTCCGGTTTTGGCGAGCTCGGTTTGTATCGCGCATATTGCCTTGTAAACTTCCATTCAATCCTCCTGTTTGCCTGATGATTTCCAGCCGCTCCGCCGCTCGTTCATTTCAATTTCTGGGTCATCCAAGTAATCCATTATTTAATCCTCAAGCTGTAGCCAGACTGGATAAACGCCCCAGGAACCTCAATACCCGCCGCCAGATCCGCTTTAATATCGGCGTTGCGACATACAACCGTCTGGACAATATCTTTATACTGATTTGGCACAAGATCAGGATTTTCAATAACGAGGCTTCCGGCTGTCTTGGCAACGCTGATCTTAAAAACACCTGCGGTTAGCTTGTCGATATTGCCAGCTAGCAAGGCAGATTTAAGAAACTCTTTTGACCGTGCGACTTTGTTTTCCAGCGACTTGCGATTGGTAGACAGCCGTTTCTCTTCGGCCTTGTAGGCTTCAATATCTGACTCTACATTTGCCAAAAACTTGCAGAACGATTCGGCCTTTTTCTCAATCTGACCGGCTGTTATTTCAGCCAGCGCCATAGCAATTTCTTCATCAGTTTCAGCGTTCATGTAATTGTCAAAATCTGTAGTAAGCTGATAAATGTTCATATTGCCCCCGTTTCTGTAAGTTCAAAGATTTGTTCTGATGTGCGTCCAGCCGCTTCCAGGCTTCTGAATGCATCTTCCCACGTCGGGCCGCTGTGATGTTTCAGACCGTCAACGTATACGGTGCATTTGGCCTGTACCTGGCCGTCAGAATACGTTGTGATTTCCAACGATGCTGACGTGTAGGTTTCGGGATACAGCATTTGAAGGCTTTTGACTGCTTCGATATGGTTCATTCGGCTTCCTCCTCTTCGGGATCAATCACTTCTGTTTCTTCGTCGCGGCAATGCGCTAGCGCCGTTCCTTGCATTTTAGGTTTGGCGCAATCGCCCCAATTATCGCCGCCCCAAACCTCGTAGGGGCATCCACTAAAACACATCTATTCCCTCCGATCTGAACGCGTCAGCAAATGAACATCCTTTTAAAATTCTGTGTCTTACCCTGTTGTACATACGTTTACTGCCACCAGTAAATTCGCTAATGTTGCGCTGAACTCCTGATACATCAAAACGCAGGGTATTAGTCCTGTTCCAGCTTTGTTCTACAAGCGGAACCCATCGGCAGTTATCTGGACAGTAACCCCATCTTTTTTTGCTATTGTTTTTTTGCAGCATAAACACAGAACCGTTTCGCACATGCTTATTCCCTCTCCAAAATCACCCGAAACCGACGCCCCACATACTCGTTAGGGATCTCAAGCCGGATAAGCCCACCGGCCACGCCCTGCACGGCCTCAACATAAAACAGCACTTCTTCTTTTGGGCGGATCAGGCCGGTTTGGTATGCCTCCAGACAGTTCGCCAGTACCGCATTCTGGCGCTTGAGGGTTCCGATCCTTGCCGCTATTTGCTCAATGGTTGAGTGCATGGCTTCCTCCGTAGGCACTGCTTGCAAGTCACTTTGTCAGGCTGATCTGTCACGGCAAGGCTTGCAGGGTGAATATACCGACCGCACAACGTGACAACCAAATGCGGAGGGAAAGTTTGAATGGCTCTATTGCCGCTGTCCATGTGTCTTATCATGCCAGCCTCACATTCGCCGCTGGCCGGTTGTCGATAACGTCTGCGAAGTGAAGCACCAGCGACACGGCAAAGAACGTCACAACCACGATCATTACCAGCACCGCCCAAACTGCCAGCGGATTGCCGCCTCTCGGTAACTCCTCGTCTGCCTGTTCCATCCGGTTCTGGCGATTCATCTGTTCAAGTCTTTCGATGTGCTCTGCTGTGTAGTAGTCGTTCACTGTGTAACCTCTCCGCTTGAGCCTACCCGGAACATGCCATAACCCAAACCGGCGCTTGATTTGCTGTCCGGTCGTCCTTCGCCAATACCCACCTGCATACCGACGCGGGCAATCAGGTTGACTACATCAGCAGATGTAAATTGATCTGTGTCATAACGAATCCGCAAATCACACGACCATTCCCGCCACATTGGGCGAGTGCGAATGTCCATTACGCCGGTTGCGTTTCTGACCGGCATTTGTGATATTTCCGGTGTCCCGTTCAATTTGACCAGCGGCAAACCCTCAGTCAAATCAAGCCCGTCCGCCTCGATGAAAATAGAGAGTTTTGCCAGCGTCATTTTGAATCCCACCAGACGACAAGCACTAATACAGGCGTTGCGGAAACAGGAAGCCGGTATACCGTTCCAGCCTTCGCTGCTGATATACATTGCCGCCTTGTACTCTGCTTCGTAGTCGCGGCATTCACGGGCTTTCTTTCCCTTGGCCGTTGAGCCTTGTGCCATCTTGTTCAAAATCTCGCCCTTTTTGCTGAAACGCAGCTGCATATAAGGGCTTTCTCCAATGATCCGTAGCGCCATTGTTTCAAACTTCGGTGGTGAGATTACGATTGTTGCCTGTTGATCTTTCTGGATTGCCATGATATTCTCTCCTTGTGGTTGTGTTTTGCCCCTGCGCCAACAGGGGTTTTTTATCGCCTGCCTCGCCGTGCCTTGCCATGCCCCGCCGCGCCCAGCCTGCCATGCCTTGCCATGCCTTGCCTTGCCGTGCCTTGCCGTGCCCTGCCTGCCACTCCTCGCCCCGCCATGCCTAGCCGCGCCTCGCCTAGCCCCGCCTGCCACTCCTCGCCAATCCTGGCCTTGCCGTGCCTTGCCTAGCCCTGCCTCGCCACGCCATGCCATGCCGTGCCTTGCCGCGCCTTGCCTGCCACTCCTCGCCATGCCCCGCCTTGCCACTCCTCGCCGTGCCTCGCCTGCCAATCCTGGCCTCGCCGTGCCCCGCCTCGCCCAGCCTGCCACTCCGAGCCTCGCCGTGCCCCGCCGTGCCATGCCCCGCCGTGCCCTGCCTGCCATGCCTTGCCATGCCATGCCATGCCGCGCCTTGCCTGCCGTGCCTGCCAATCCTTGCCTGGCCGCGCCTGGCCGCGCCTTGCCTGCCTTGCCGCGCCGAGCCCCGCCTTGCCGTGCCACTCCTCGCCCTGCCTCGCCAATCCTGGCCTTGCCGTGCCTTGCCTAGCCCTGCCTCGCCACGCCATGCCATGCCGTGCCTTGCCTGCCTCGCCGTGCCTCGCCTTGCCGCGCCGCGCCGCGCCACGCCTGCCGATTACGCTACCTTGGCGATGTAATCCTTCGCTTTGCCGACATGCGTTGTCGCCTTTGCTACTGCTGCGCTGGGTGACAAATCCGATAAGCTCTGTAATGATTCCATGATGCCGGTAAACTGTCGTTGTAAGACTGTAAGCGCCCGCTCAAATTCGGAAGGCGTATTAACAACAAAATCAGTGCGTTGGTAATTGTTGTGGCTGATGTTGACATAGGCCACCATTGGCGGTCTGGCTTCGGTGACTATGGAAATGTTTTTGATAAGTTTCCGCGCCTCGTCAATTCGGCAGAGATGGGCAGCTTTCGCGTCATCCCAGGTAAAGCACTTATGCAAGGGATGGTTCGCAGCGCTTGCCACACTGACAACCGTAGCCGGGTCAAGTCCACCGGCTGACGCCCTGATTTTTTCCAACTCCTCACCTACTATTTGTGCTGGGACTTTTGTCACCGTCATTCCTCTATATTGAAACTCCATACAACCCCCCTTGTAGTTTAGCGGGTCATCCCCGCTTTTTTCTTGGCCCGTTCCCTGACAGCCTCGTTATGCGCCCTAGCCTCTTCCGGGGTCATGTCAGCCGCAGCCTGCCGCCCTTCCTGCCGCGCGACCGGAATTAACAGGTGTTCCAGTTTGGCGTTGATCGCTGCCAGTTGTTCAACGATCATCTGCTCAAAAGCTGTCACGCTTGCGTCAGGTGCAACAGATTGGACATAAAAAAAGGTAGGCGGTGCATCAACTGCATTCATGATCTTGGTGAGGTTTGAAGCGCTGGGGGTGACTTCGCCCCGCTCCCATTGTGTGACTTGTTGGGACGAAACCCCTATTTTGTCGGCAAGTTGTGCGGCGGCCAGCTGGCGGCATTCCCTGGCTAAAGAGATCCTGCTGGCGTCAAATACAATCATAATTTTTTCTCCCTGTTGGTTTTGTTGCAACGTTGTGTTGTGAATATCACGCAATAACTGCAACAGTCAAGATATTTTTTTGCAACAAAAGAAAAAATATGATATAAGCTAAAATATGTTACATTTTATGGTTTTTTAATGAGCAACACAAAAAAACAGGCTGTGAAAGGGGAAAATCATGAGGACAGCAATCATAGTTATGGTGCTGGCATTATCGTTTCAAGGGGTTGCATTGGCCGGAGAGTGCCGTTTAATGGGGGATTACGCGGTACAATTCACTCAATATCGTGACGGGGGGAAATCCTTGCAGTGGGTTTTGAATTACATTGACAAAAACGTGACTCGCAATACCTCCTTGTATCGTCAAATGGCAAAGTCGATCTATTCCATGAATCTGTCTCCCCGCGAAAACAGGGTGATTTTTGAAAATATGTGCCGGGATGCCCGAGGGTATTAATCATGTCGCTGACCCAGGATAAAAAAATACCCGGCCTGTGGCACGCGGTCATTTATCCCAATGGCCGCAAGAAAGACCCCAAGACCGGGAAGCCGTAGGTCGTAGGTTCGAGTCCTACCTGGCGCGCCAAATAAATCAAGGGGTTACGGCTGAAAAGCTGGAACCCCTTATCTTTTTTCTGGTGCATTTTTGGTGCAATTTTTGCCGATGCACAACGGGCTTATTTTCGCCATTCCATCCAGATCATCGCTTTACCCTCCACCTGCCGCACCCGGTTCTCTGAATAATTTACTTCCAGTTCCGGCGATATGGTTAAATTTTTGACTTGTGCTATATCGTAGCGGATTCGCCCTGCAAGCGTTTTACCTTCGGTGCCTACACCGACACCTGCGCCAACGGCCAAATCGTTCTTAAAAGCGAACCACGGAGCTTTGTTTGATTTTATCTCCGTCCTGCTTTGCCCGGTGGAGGTGTTTAGGAAAACTGCCGCCGTCCCGCCGTATTTAAGTTTTGGGATTTCGGCTGTAGTCTGCACTTCTTCTCGATGTGATGGTTGTGGCAATCCCATTTTTTCAACTACTCTGATCTTGTCACGGTAAACAATCACTTTTTCCGGCTGGATCGCAATTTTAGGTTCGTTATTGACGACCTTTGCCGGCGGAGCGGTTACTGTCTGGCCGGGTTTAATATCGGGCTTGTGTAATATCAGCCAAGCGCTGTAAATCAGCAGGAAGACCACAAAAGCGCCATACAGATACAAGCGCCGTTTAGGGGTTTTCAGCAGTTCCGTTTTGATCTGGCTTATCATTTCCGGCCTTCCGTTTCTTCTGGTAATCAGATCCGATTTTAACCGCCTTGATCGAAGCAAGGAATCCGACCACAAGCGCAAGCGATACTATTTCCCGGTTTTCGATTGAGGCGTAAACCCATAATCCGCCCAGGATCAAACCAAGATAGACGAAAATCAAATCTGTCGGGGATTCGGGCTTGTCGCTTCTGAAAAAGTTGCTGATGCTCATATTCTCTCCCTATTCCGGTCACAATGGTTTCTTTCGCCTGTTAGCACGAAGAACAGCCAGTTTATAAACTTCTCCTGCCAGCCGTTCTTTTTACCTGCATAGCTGCTGATAGTTTCGTATCCTTGCCCCATAGCTGCATTACCCAAACGATCATACGCAATAGCAATCGCAACAGCCCGTTTGACGTTAAAGCAGATGGAAACCAGCATCCAGAACTGAATTGCAACATTTACCGCCAAAATCACGAACCAGAAAAACAGCAAAACCAGACGGACTTTCATCATTCACCTCGACTGTAATGCGCCTCGTAACAAGTACGGCAGGCTGTTGTATGGACGATCATGTTCTTTTCCCTGACCGGTATGGTCAGTGCTATGTCCGATGGTTTCATAGGCTTGTTGCAAACTCCGCACTGTTTCTTGATATGTACCTGGCCGGCCATTATATCTGACTCCCCTTGCATTTGCCGCAACCGCAGCAATCAAGATTAACGAGCGTATACCCGTTCAAATAAAAACAGAAAAAAGGTTGCTGTTTACTATTGTTATTCATCTGATTCCCCCCAGTGTGCCGGACAGGCGAAGAAGTCTTTGCAGCCTCTGCACGCTTCCCCGAAGCACTTTAATGTCTCCCGTGACTCTTGCCGCTCCGCCAGCTGTTCAATGCGTTCCTGCAGGATACTACTTTCGTTTATCATACTCCCTCCTGCATGACTTTAAGGATGTTAGCATACCGGCGCTTAACGTCATCCGGCCGCTTCAGCCCCCAAGTTTGATTGAGTTTGTACTTCAAAATGTCATAGTCGCTGATTGGAGCGATGAACCGTTTGGCCCAGGTGAAGAACTGACCGCCCTTGCTGATGTAAAACTGATTGTGATAGTCAGCAGCCATCAAGAAAGCCTTTTCATCCAGAAAACTGAACGGTGCTAACTTCGCCATCGAACCGACCCGCGAAAGGCAGTCGTCTATCTGGCGAGTGTCCCATTTGTCGATGATCTGTTTGTTCGCCAGCAGTCGATTATTCATGCCGGTCATATCCGGTATTTGCTGTTTTTTTAGCAGGGAGATTTCAACGTCAGAGAAACCGCACTCTTTCAGACACAGGATGGCGATGTTATTGTTGGCAATGTCGAACTGGCAGACACCGAAAGACCATCCAGATTTGCCGGTATGTTCTCCATCAGGGTCGCTGAACCGATACGCAAGATGTTCTTTGCCGCCCAATTCGTTCAGAAGTATGATTTTACGGAAAAGTTTTCTCCTCATGGTCAATCCCCTTGTCGGCGGTTCGTCCCGTGTTGCGCCGTATGTTCCCCGCGCAACTGGTAAAAGTCCCGCTCCATGGTGTGCATTCGCTCAAATAATTCTTTCTGGTTCTTGTCGATGCTCTGCAATGTCCGTATCATGAACCAAATGATAGCCATGAACAGACTTCCGGCGATTACGTTGATAAGGTCGAAGTGTTCTACCCAGCTTGGTTGCGGTGTCATTCATGGCTCCTTTTCGTTGTGTCCGTTCGTGTTATTTTTACGCATCCGCCAGCCCCACATTGCAGCTGGAGTGGTAGTTTTCAATCCCATCGGATCGCCCCCACCTCGGCAGCAGTTGTTGCTGCATCCACCAGTGCTTTCAACACCCGGGCCTTCTCATGCAGCTCCACACCTCTCCGCATCATCGCCTCCAACGCTCCGAGCATCTGCGTCCGGTCTAGGTCAATTGTTGAGTTATCTGCGCAGGTCCAAGTGATCGAGAAACTCTGTCCAGCCAGTATCGCAGCTTGTGCCGCCTGGGTTGCCAGTGATAGGCGCTTCATCGCCTTCTCATCAGCATCGAAGAGCTTGCCGAGGTATTCAAATGGCTGTAGCTCTTCGTTGTCTCTGATGGCGTTTATTTGTGCTTTTTTGGCCGCCCTTATTACGTCAGCATCAGAAACGGGTTCTCCATTTATCACATATATTGCGTCAGCAGGCACACCAGCGTAGTAGTTAAACTGCGTCGATTGTGCTGGTGTTTGGTCATCTTCCGCTTGGTATCGCTCTATAATCTTTCCAGAAAACCTATCGCATACTGAAATTTCCATTAGTACCCCCTTATTGAGCCCCAACCTTTTGCCATGTCGTACCCTCCGCAATAAGGTAGCTGGTATCATTTAGGCTGGCGGCTGTCCAGGTGGAGGCGACGCCTTTCGATTCCTCAAACTGGCATTCATCCACCAGCCACGTTGAAGCCGTTGCATCGTAAGATTTTATAGCGAACCGCAACGCAGACCCCGCAGAGGGTTTCACCGTGAGGCAATTCAACTGCCAACCCGTAACCGTTGACAACTCCACGGAAGCAAACTCGGTGTAAGGAGCGTCCGCTACAATTTTTGCAACTCCATTATCCACAGTAGTGTCGAGGGTGTCGAGGGTGACGAACGAACCC
>JAJZQA010000031.1 GCA_021810985.1 Deltaproteobacteria bacterium | reverse complement strand
GACATTGAAGAACTTCACGCCTCGGCGTTGCCCCTGGGCAGCGGCTATGTGGAGACTGCCCACGGCCGGCTCCCGGTTCCAGCGCCGGCCACGGCCGAGCTTCTCCGGGGCATACCGGTACATGCCGAACTGGGCGCCGGTGAACGGGTCACCCCGACCGGAGCGGCAATTTTGACGGCACTCTGCTCCGGCTTCGGCGCCCCGCCGCCATTTACGCTGACGGAAGTTGGAAACGGGGCCGGGGATCGGGACTTTCCCGACACGCCGAACATCCTCCGCATCATGCTGGGTGAGAAAAATGTCCCGCTGCCGGGAGACGAGATCCGGGTTCTGGAAAGCCACATCGACGATATGAATCCGGAAATCCTCGGCTTCCTCATGGAGAGCCTGATGGCTGCCGGCGCTCTGGACGTGGCTTTTTCGCCGCTGCAGATGAAAAAAAACCGCCCCGGCGTCCGCATCACGATCCTGTCACCGCCGGCCCTGCAGGAAAAGCTCGCACGAATGCTTTTGACCGAAACCAGCGCCATCGGTGTGCGCCACTACCCGGCCACCCGGCTGAAACTGCATCGTGCCCTGGAAGAGCGGGACACCAGCCTCGGCAGAGTACAGGTGAAAGTGATCCGGGACGAAGCAAACCTGCTACGGATTGCCCCCGAATTCGAAGAGTGCCGCCGGGTCGCTGAAGCAAAGGGGATCCCCCTGCAGGATGTCTACAAGATAATTGAACGGGAGACCTGGGAACCGTGAGAAAATTCGTCGTACTATTTGCAAGCTGGTTCGGCACCGGCTTCAGCCCCTTTGCCTCCGGAACGGTCGGCACCCTGGCGGCGATCCCGTTCTACCTGGTCCTCTCGACTCTCTCCCTGCCGCTCTACCTCCTCACCCTCCTGGCCTTTTTCTTTTTTTCCTGCTGGGCCGCGGGACAGGCGGAGGAAATCTTCGGCGAAAAGGACTCCGGCAAGATCGTCATCGACGAAGTCATCGGCTACCTCATCACCATGACGGCTGTTTCACCTTCCTGGTTGTCGATTACCGCCGGTTTTCTGCTGTTCCGTTTCTTTGATATCACCAAGATCCCGCCGGCTCGCTACTTCGACCGTAACCTGAAAAACGGCTACGGCGTGGTGCTTGACGATGTGATTGCCGGGATCTATGCCTGCCTGTCTCTCCATCTGCTGCTGAGGTTCCTATGAAAATATCAACTCTTTCCATCGGTGACGAAGTGATCTTCGGTGAAATCGTCGACACGAACGTGGCCCACATCTCCTCGCGCCTCTATGATGCGGGCTTCCAGCTCCGCCGCCATCTCTGCGTCGGCGACAACGAGCCGGACATTATGGACGCCATCGAGCTGCTGGCCTCCCACAACGATTTCGTGATCGCCACCGGCGGCCTCGGACCGACCATCGACGATCTGACGGC
Source organism: Deltaproteobacteria bacterium (assembly GCA_021810985.1). Lineage (GTDB taxonomy): Bacteria > Desulfobacterota > Desulfuromonadia > Geobacterales > Geobacteraceae > RPRC01. The sequence goes on along the minus strand of JAJZQA010000031.1, from coordinate 11,138 downwards.
CCGCGCCGCGGCGCGGGCCACCGGCCGTCGGCTGGTTCTGAACGAAGATGCCCTGACCCACCTGAAGGAGCGCTACCGCCTCATGGGCAGGGAGATGCTTCCCTCAACCGAGAAACAGGCCCTGCTGCCGACCAAGATCAGCCTGGTGCCGAACCCGATCGGGACCGCCTGCGGTTTCATCATCCCCCATAAAGGCTGTTTCCTGTTCTTCCTGCCCGGAGTCCCGATGGAAATGAAGCGGATGCTGGAGGAAACGGTCATCCCCTTTATCCAGTCTCGAATTAAACAGAAAACAACTATCGAGACAAGGGTCATGCGGGTTCTCGGCCTCTCCGAAACCCATATCGAAAACCGCATAAAGGAACTGGCCCGGCCGCGGGAAGGACTGACCATCGCCTACTGCGTCAGCTTTCCGGAAGTGGAGGTCAAGCTGCGGGCTGAGGGGGAGAACGAGGCGCAGCTCAAGGACCTTCTCGACACGACCGCCGCAAAGGTCCGGGAACATCTGGGCGAGCACGTGGTGGCCGAAGGGGGGGAAACCATCGACAGCGTGGTGGCGGCGCTTTTCCGGAAAAAGGGCGTGACCCTGTCCCTGGCGGAATCCTGTACCGGCGGGCTGATCGCCGCAAAGATTACCGATCTTGCCGGCAGCTCCGCCTACTTCCTCGAAGGGGCCGTCACCTACAGCAACGAAAGCAAGATCCGCCGCCTGCAGGTACCGGCTGAACTTTTGGAAAAGGAGGGTGCGGTAAGCTCCGCCACGGCCATGGCCATGGCCCGCGGCATCCGCAAGGCCAGCGGCAGCGACATCGCGCTGGCGGTGACCGGTATTGCCGGACCGGAAGGCGGCAGTGAGGAAAAACCGGTCGGCACGGTATATCTTGCCCTGGCCGGACGCTCCGATTGCACCGCAAAGAGATACCAGTTCAGTTGGGACCGGGAAAGAGTCCGGAGCATGACCACCTACACCGCCCTGGACTGGCTGCGGCGTCATCTGATGGCTCTGCCGGACGGTGAGACTGAAGACTGAAGGTGGAAGGCTGAAGGTAAAAGCAAATTCAAAATATGTCAGACTTTTGTCTTTACCTTCAGCCTTCAGTCTTCAACCCATTAACCTTTCAAAGATAAACTTGAAAAACCACGGGAAAATATGCTATTTCTGGGGTCGTTCCGACTCCGGACAATGTATTTCCCCCGAAAAGCATCCGGCAACGACCGGACAGGAGGCCACTTGACACAGGAAAGAGAAAAGGCGGTTGAACTCGCGGTAAGCCAGATCGAAAAACAGTTCGGCAAAGGCGCCATCATGCGCCTCGGCAACGATGAACCATTGCCGGGGGTAGCCGCAATTCCCACCGGTTCCATCTCGCTGGACATGGCCCTCGGGGTTGGTGGAGTGCCGCGAGGCAGAGTGATTGAGGTTTTCGGCCCGGAATCATCCGGAAAGACAACCCTGGCTCTGCATATCGTGGCCGAAGCCCAGAAACTGGGCGGTATCGCCGCCTTCGTCGATGCCGAGCATGCCCTCGACATCGGCTACGCCAGAAAACTCGGTGTCAAGACCGACGATCTCCTCGTGTCGCAACCGGACACCGGAGAGCAGGCCCTGGAAATTGCCGAAATGCTCGTGCGGAGCGGAGCCATCGACGTTCTGGTCATCGACTCGGTGGCCGCACTGGTGCCGAAGGCCGAGATCGAAGGCGACATGGGCGATTCGCACATGGGCCTCCAGGCGCGCCTCATGTCCCAGGCCCTGCGCAAGCTCACCGGTATCATCAGCAAATCCAATGCCTGCGTGATCTTCATCAACCAGATCCGCATGAAGATCGGCGTGATGTTCGGCAACCCGGAAACCACCACCGGCGGCAACGCCCTCAAATTCTACGCTTCGGTACGCCTCGATATCAGGAAGATTGCCTCGCTGAAACAGGGCAACGATATCATCGGCTCGCGGACCAAGGTCAAAGTGGTTAAAAACAAGGTGGCCCCACCCTTCCGCGAAGTGGAATTCGATATCCTTTACGGAGAGGGCATCTCCCGGGTCGGAGACATTCTCGATCTGGCCGTCGATCGGGGCATCGTCGAAAAGAGCGGCGCCTGGTTCTCCTACGGTAAAGACCGCATCGGCCAGGGACGGGAAAACAGCCGGGCTTTTCTGAAGGAAAATCCGGACATGCTGACAGAAATCGAAAGTAAAATCATGGAACAGGCAGGACTTGCCCCCGCCGCCGGGAGCAAAGAAAAGGAATAGTCCATGGATCTGAATGATATCCTCATCATTGCCGTAAAAGCAAAAGGTTCCGACGTTCACATCAAGGCCGGTCTGCAGCCGGTGGTGCGCATCGACGGCAGGCTGCGGCCGATTCCCAATGCGCCACGCATGTCGGCCGACGCCATTCGCGAAATGGCCTATTCCATGATGAACGAAAAGCAGAAGGCCCATTTCGAGGAATTTTTTGAAGTGGACCTGGCCTACGGCATTCCCGGCCTCAGCCGCTTTCGCGTCAGCGCCTACTCCCAGAGGGGCTCCGTGGCCATGGTCTTCCGTATCATCGCCTTTGGCGTCCCCTCGTTCTCGACCCTCAACATGCCGCCGGTCCTGGAAAAATTGAGCCTCGAGGAACGCGGCCTGATCCTGGTCACCGGCACCACCGGCAGCGGCAAGTCGACCACGCTCGCCGCCATGATCGACTATATCAACGAAAACCGCACCTGTAACATCATCACCGTTGAAGATCCGGTGGAATACCTGCACAAGGACAAAAGAAGCATCATCAGCCAGCGGGAGATCGGTTTCGACACGTTGACCTTCGGCAACGCCCTGAAGAGTGCCTTGCGTCAGGATCCCGACGTTATCCTGGTGGGCGAAATGCGCGACCTGGAGACCATCGAAACGGCCATTACCGCGGCGGAAACCGGACACCTGGTCATGTCGACCCTCCACACCCTGGATGCCGCCGAAACGATCAACCGTATCATCTCGGTATTCCCGCCCTTTCACCAGCGGCAAATCCGGATGCAACTCTCCAACGTCATCAAGGGCGTCGTCTCCCAGCGCCTCGTACCGCGGGCCGACGGTAAGGGCCGCGTGCCGGCGGTAGAGGTAATGATCAGCACTGCCCGGGTCCGCGAGTGCATCGACGATAAGGAAAAAACCAAGCAGCTCCACGAAGCGATCGCCCAGGGTGTTACCGCCTACGGGATGCAGACCTTTGACCAGTCCCTGATGAGTCTCTACACGCGGAAATTCATCACCTACGAAGAGGCGCTTCGTCAGTCGTCGAACCCCGACGACTTCGCCCTGAAGATCTCCGGCATTTCCTCGACCTCAGACCTCTCCTGGGAGCAGTTCGAGCACAAGGACGATCCGGAAAACGGGGACGAAAAGATTCCCATCGACAAATTCGGGGATGCCTGAGGCCCGGTCACCCCTCGCCCTGGCACTGAACCTTCTGTCGCGGCGCGATCACAGCGAGGCGGAACTCCGGAAAAAGCTTATTCCGAAAGGCTTTAGCACTGAGGCGCTGGATGAGGCACTGGCCCGACTGAAGAGCGCGGGCTACCTGGATGACCGGCGTTTCGCCCGAAGCTTTGCCGAATCAGCCCTCCGCAACGGCCGGGGCTACGGTTTTCGCCTGCGGCTGGAACTGTCCCGCCGGGGCATTGCGGACGAGATCATCGAAGAGACCCTTGCCGCTCTTGGCGACGAATACGAGGAAGTAACCACCCTCTCGGAGCTGATGGCACGGAAGTTTGAGGGTTTTGACCCGCATCAGGCCGATGAACGCCAGAAACGAAGGGTCATCAGCTACTTTCAGCGCCGCGGATTTTCGCTCGCGGCGATCATCCGGGTTTTCCGCGACCGGGGAGAGTAGCTGACGCGCCCTTTTCTTGTTTATAGAAATCAGTACTTACTATATTTACTATGCAGGAGAAACAATGACTGGAAAAGAAGTCCGGGAAAGATTCCTGAAATTTTTTGCCGAGCGGGAACACACGGTTGTCGCCAGTTCGAACCTGATTCCGAAAAACGATCCGACGCTGCTGTTCACCAACGCCGGCATGAACCAGTTCAAGGACCTGTTCCTCGGCCTGGAAAAGCGCGACTATATCCGCGCCTGCAGTTCGCAGAAATGCGTGCGGGCCGGGGGCAAGCACAACGACCTGGAAAACGTCGGCCGCACCGCCCGCCACCATACCTTTTTCGAGATGCTCGGAAATTTTTCCTTTGGTGACTACTTCAAGAAAGAGGCAATTGCCTTTGCCTGGGAATTTCTCACCAAGGAGCTGAATCTCGACAAAAGCCGGCTCTACGTGAGTGTCTACAAGGATGACGACGAAGCAGCGGCGATCTGGCACGAACAGGAAGGGGTCGCGCTCGACCGGATCTACCGCTTTGACGAGGACAACTTCTGGTCAATGGGCGATACCGGACCCTGCGGACCCTGCACCGAGATCTTCTGGGATAACGGCCCGGAAACCGGCTGCGGCAGCCCCGCTTGCGCGGTGGGCTGCGACTGCGACCGCTACATGGAGATCTGGAACAATGTCTTCATGCAGTTCAATCGTGACGAAAAAGGGGTCATGACACCGCTGCCGAAACCCTCGGTTGACACCGGCATGGGCTTGGAGCGGATCTCCACGGTCATGCAGGGGGTCACCTCGAACTACGATACCGACCTGCTCCAGGGGATCATTCGCCACGTGGAGAAGCTCTCGGGCAAAAAGTATCGCGCCGACCAGAAAGACGATGTCTCGATGCGTGTCATTGCCGACCACACCCGGGCCCTGACCTTCCTGATCTGCGACGGCGTGCTGCCGAGCAACGAGGGCCGCGGCTACGTGCTGCGCCGCATCATGCGTCGCGCCGCCCGCCATGCCAAGATGCTCGGCTTTTCCGAGCCGGTCCTCTACCGGGCACTGGACGCCGTCATCGCCGCCATGGGCGAGGCCTACCCGGACCTCATCCAGCGGGAAGAATATATCAAGAAAGTCGTCAGGGCCGAAGAAGAACGCTTTGCCGAAACACTGGACAACGGCCTGAGGATCCTGAACGACGAAATGTCCAGCCTGAAAGCCGACGGCTCAAAGGTCATCCCCGGCGATGTGGCCTTCAAGCTCTACGACACCTACGGTTTCCCCCTGGACCTCACCGCCGACATCGTCCGAAATGAAGGCTTCAGCGTGGACGAGGCGGGCTTCGAGGCCTGCATGGACAAACAGCGGGCACAGGCTCGCGAACACTGGAAAGGTTCCGGCGAGGAGCGCGTCTCGGCCGTCTACAAGACCCTGCACGGCCAGGGACTCCGTACCGCGTTTACCGGCTATGACGAGCGCTCCGGCTACTCGGTCATCACTGCCCTGCTGCAGGACGGAACCCCGGTTCAAGCCGCGGAAGCGGGAACCGAGGTGGACCTGATAACCGAAGCCAGCCCTTTCTATGGCGAAAGCGGCGGACAGGCCGGCGACAGCGGCGAAATCTCCAGCGGCAATGCCCATCTGGAGGTTTTTACCACTCTGAGGCCGCTCCCCGATCTGGTCGTCCACCGGGCACGGGTCAAGGAAGGGGTCATCAAGGTCGGCGATGCCGTGGACCTGAAGGTGGCGGTCCCGAACCGCACCGCCACGGCCCGCAACCATACCGCGACCCATCTGTTGCAGGCGGCGCTGCGCCAGGTACTCGGCGAGCACGTGAAACAGTCCGGTTCGCTGGTGAATAACGAACGGCTCCGCTTCGACTTCACCCACTTTTCGGCCATGACCCAGGATGAGCTGGAGCGGGTGGAAGACCTGGTGAACGCCTACATCATGAACAACTCCGAAGTTTCTTCGCGGGAAATGGCCCTCGAGCAGGCCATGGAAAGCGGCGCAACGGCACTCTTCGACGAAAAATACGGCGATACGGTGCGGGTGGTCCGGGTCGGCGAGGTCAGCTGCGAACTCTGCGGGGGAACCCACGTGCGCGCCTCCGGCGACATCGGCCTGTTCAAGATCCTCTCCGAGGCCGGCATTGCCGCCGGGGTCCGGCGCATCGAAGCGCTCACCGGCATGTCTGCCCTGCACTATGCCCGCCACCTGGAAGAAGAGCAGAAGAAGATCGCTGCCCTGCTCAAAGCCGAAGGCGGCGAGACCGTCGACCGGATCCAGCGGCTCGTGGCCCGACAGAAGGAGCTGCAGCGGGAAATCGAAACCCTCCAGGGACGCCTCAACGCCTCCGCCTCGGCGGACCTATTGAGCGGTGCCCGGGAAATCGCCGGGGTCAAGACCCTCGCCGTCAAGGTAGAGATGGATGACCCCAAAGGTCTGCGCGAGCTTTCCGACACCCTGAAGGACCGCATCGGCTCCGGCATCATCGCAATCGGCACCGAAAAAGACGGCAAGGCCACCCTGCTGGTGGCGGTCACCAAGGATCTCACCAACCGCTTCAAGGCCGGCGATCTGATCAAGGGCCTGGCCCCGATTATCGGCGGCAGCGGCGGCGGCAAACCGGAACTGGCCCAGGCCGGCGGCAGCATGCCGGAGAAGCTGGACGAGGCACTGGAAAAATTGTACGAGCTGGTGGGGTAACATTCCTTTGGTTCCGGTAAGGGCAATTCATGAATTGCCCCTACAACATTATTTTCTCCCTTACGTGACATTTTAGGGGATTGGAGAGTCATGCAGTGGAAAAACTGATCGAGAAAGCCCATACCCTGCTGGAAGCGCTGCCCTACATCCGGCGCTTCAGCGGCAAAACCATCGTCATCAAGTACGGCGGCCATGCCATGTCAGACGAAGCGCTGAAAAAATCATTCGCCCTGGATATCATCCTCCTCAAATACATCGGCATCAACCCGGTGATTGTTCACGGCGGCGGACCGCAGATCAACGAGACCTTGAAGCGCTACGGCATTGTCTCCGAATTCGTCCGCGGCATGCGGGTTACCGATGCCGCCACCATGTCGGTGGTGGAGATGGTCCTGACCGGACAGGTCAACCGCGAAGTGGTCGGCTATCTGAACCAGCACGGCGGCAAGGCCGTCGGACTGTCCGGCAAAGACGGCGGACTGCTGCTCTGCAAAAAGCACCTGCAGGAAGTTACCGCCGAAGACGGCACCACCGAGCAGGTCGACATGGGTTTTGTCGGTGAGATCATCAAGGTGGACCCGACGATCATCGAAACACTGGAAAAGGAGCGTTTCATTCCGGTCATCGCCCCGATCGGGGTCGGAGCGGAGGGAGAAAGCTACAACATCAACGCGGACCTGGTGGCCGGGAAGATTGCCGGTGCCCTTAAGGCCGAGAAACTGATTCTGCTCACCGATGTGGCCGGTGTCAAGGACAAGGACGGCAGCCTGCTGACCAGCATCCCCTTCTCCCAGGTCACTCAACTCATTAATGACAATGTCATCGTTGGTGGTATGATTCCCAAGGTCACTTGCTGTCTCGATGCCTTGGAAGAGGGAACCGGCAAAGCCCACATCATTGACGGCCGGGTGGAGCATGCGGTGCTGCTGGAGATCTTCACCGACGTCGGAATCGGGACGGAAATCAGGTCGTAGACGATCTGCCTTTTCAGATATTCGTAGGGGCAGGCCCGTGTCTGCCCGGCATAAGGGCAACCACACGGGGTTGCCCCTACACATTTTCGACAGAACAGGAAATCCTATGAACTCCAAACAATGGATCGAAAAAGCCGACAAATATATCATCAAGACCTACGGCCGGTATCCGCTGGTGCCGGTCAGGGGCGAAGGCTGCCAGCTCTGGGACGCGGACGGCAAGCGCTATCTCGATTTCCTCGCCGGTGTGGCGGTCAACAACCTCGGGCACTGCCACCCGCGTGTTGTCGCGGCCTTGCAAAAGCAGGCCGGCGAGCTGATCCACTGCTCCAACTTCTACCACATTCCGCAGCAGATCGCGCTGGCGGAACTCCTCTGCACGCACTCCTTTGCCGACCGGGCCTTTTTCTGCAACAGCGGCGCCGAAGCAAACGAAGCAGCCATCAAGCTGGCCAGAAAATACAGCCGGGAGAAGTTCGGACCGGAGCGGTTCGAGATCATCACCGCCATTTCCTCTTTCCATGGACGAACCATGGCCACCGTCTCGGCCACCGGCCAGGAGAAAGTCCAGCGATTCTTCGACCCGCTGCTGCACGGCTTCAAGCACGTGCCGTTCAACGATGCCGAAGCCCTGCGCTCGGCCGTGTCGCCGGTCACCTGCGCGGTGATGCTGGAGCCGGTCCAGGGCGAGGGCGGCGTGGTGATTCCATCCGCCGAGTATTTCCGGGAAGTACGCCGCATCTGCGACGAAAACAACCTGATCCTGATCTTTGACGAGGTGCAGACCGGCATCGGCCGAACCGGCAAGCTCTTTGCCTACGAACACTTCGGCGTTGCTCCGGACATCATGACCCTGGCCAAAGCCCTGGCGGGCGGCGCCCCGATCGGCACCATGCTGACACGGGAAGAACTGGCCGAGTCATTCGGACCCGGAACCCACGGCTCCACCTTCGGCGGCAATCCGCTGGTCACCTCGGCGGCTCTCGCCGCGGTGCAAACGATACTGGATGAGGGCATTCTGGAGCACACCCTGAAAATGGGCGGCTACCTGACCGGGCAGCTGGAAAACCTGCGGAAGAAATATTCCTGCATCACCGAGGTCCGCGGTATCGGCCTGATCATCGGTGCCGAACTCTCGATTCCCGGCTCCGAGATCGTCAAAAAAGCACTGGAAAAAGGTTTGCTGATCAATGTTGCTCAAGACCGGGTGCTCCGTTTCGTCCCGCCCCTCATCGTCGAGGAGCAGGAAATTGATGAGATGATTGCGATCCTGGAAACAATTTTGTCGGAAGTAACGGCCACTCAATAAGAACGACTGGTCAGTGAAAAACAATTTCAGCTGTGATGTCGCAGGTGCTCGACGAGCGCTTCTGCCCTGGAGGATACGACTATGAACAAGCATTTCCTGGCCCTTCACGATTTTTCCAAAAAAGAGCTCGACGGCCTCTTCGAGCTGGCGTTGGAATTGAAAAAGAAACAGAAAAACGCTGAAAAACACCGGATGCTCAAGGGCAAAACCCTGGCGATGATCTTCGAGAAATCCTCCACCCGCACCAGGGTCTCCTTCGAAGTGGGCATCTATCAACTGGGCGGTCACGGCCTGTTCATTTCTTCCGGCACCTCCCAGATGGGCCGCGGCGAGCCGCTCAAGGACACCGCCCGGACCCTGTCCCGCTACTGTGACGGCATCATGGTCCGCACCTACGGCCAGGATATTGTCGAAGAACTGGCCCGTTTTGCCACGGTCCCGGTCATCAACGGCCTGACCGACCTTTTTCACCCCTGCCAGATCATGGCCGACCTGCTGACCGTCATCGAGCACAAGGGCAGCTATCAGGGTCTGAAATTCTCCTGGGTCGGTGACGGCAACAACATGGCCAACACCTGGATTGAAGCGGCGGCTATTTTCGGTTTCGATCTGACCCTGGCCTGCCCGGAGGGCTACCAGCCGGACCCGAAGGTTCTCGCCTGGGCGCAGGCCAACGGCACATCCGCCATCGTGTTGACCGACGATCCGAAGAAAGCCGTGCAGGACGCCGACGTCCTCAATACCGACGTCTGGGCCAGCATGGGGCAGGAAGAGGAACAGAAAGCCCGCGAAAAGGCTTTTGCCGGCTACCAGCTCAATAGCGAAATCCTGAAACTCGCCAAACCGGACTGCATCGTCATGCATTGCCTTCCGGCCCACCGCGACGAAGAAATCACCGACGAGGTCATTGAAGGCCCCAACTCGGTGGTCTGGGACGAGGCGGAAAACCGGCTGCACATACAAAAAGCGATCATGGCTACCCTGATGGCGTAGATCAGTTCTCAGCCTTGTTGTAATTCTTAGATACATTTGCAAAGGAGAACCATATGTCCAAGAAAGAAGTTAAAAAGATTGTCCTCGCCTATTCCGGCGGTCTTGATACCTCCATCATCCTCAAGTGGTTAAAGAACGAGTATGGCTGCAAAGTGGTGGCGTTTGCCGCCGACCTTGGTCAAGGGGACGAGCTGACACCGGTCCGCGACAAAGCCATCGCCACCGGAGCCGATACGGTCTATATCGACGATCTGCGTGAGGAATTCGTCAAGGATTTCGTCTTTCCGATGTTCCGGGCCAACGCCATCTACGAGGGATCCTACCTGCTCGGCACCTCCATCGCCCGGCCGCTGATCGCCAAGCGGCAGATGGAAATCGCCAAAATCGAGGGGGCTGATGCCGTGTCCCACGGCGCCACCGGCAAAGGGAACGACCAGGTCCGCTTCGAACTGACCTATTATCACTTCAACCCCGGCATCACCATCATTGCACCCTGGCGCACCTGGGACCTGAACAGCCGCCAGTCGCTGCTGGAATATGCCAAAAAGAACGGCATCCCGGTTCCGGTCACCAAGAAACGGCCCTGGTCCTCGGACCGCAACCTGCTGCACATTTCCTTCGAAGGCGGCATCCTTGAGGATCCCTATGCCGAGGCACCGGAAGAGATGTACGTTCTGACCAAGTCCCCGGAAAAGGCCCCGAACAAGCCGCAGTACGTGGAGATCGAATTCAAAAACGGCAACGCCGTGGCTGTTGACGGGGAACAGATGTCTCCTGCCCAGCTGCTGGCCCACCTCAACTTCCTCGGCGGCGAGCACGGCATCGGCCGCGTCGACCTGATGGAAAACCGCTACGTCGGCATGAAGTCACGCGGCGTCTACGAGACTCCCGGCGGCACCATCCTCCGCGAGGCCCACATGGCCGTGGAGCAGATCACCATGGACCGTGAAGTGATGCATATCCGCGACACCCTGATCCCCCGCTATGCCGAGATGGTCTACTACGGCTACTGGTTCGCACCTGAGCGGGAAATGCTCCAGGCACTGATTGACGAATCGCAGAAGACTGTTAACGGCATTGCCCGGGTCAAGCTTTATAAAGGTCTTTGCCGCATTGTCGGCCGCAAGTCGGACAGCGACTCCCTCTTCAACCCGGAAATTGCCACCTTCGAGGCGGACGAGGTCTACAACCAGCAGGATGCCGAAGGCTTTATCCGGCTCAATTCGCTCAGGTTGCGGATTCGTTCCCAGATGATGGCGAATAAGAAGAAATAAAAACAAGGAACGAGGATCGAG
>JAJZQA010000030.1 GCA_021810985.1 Deltaproteobacteria bacterium | reverse complement strand
GGATGCCGAGCAGCAGAACCCCGCGAGGAGGATCGATGCCGAAGCATTTTGCTTCCTCGGAAAAAGCCCCCTTTCTCGTTCCCAGCCACTGCTTGAGATTCTTCAGCCCGCCTACTCCATCAAAGGTTTCCTGCCGAGGAATAAATTCTAACAAACCCGATTGGGAATGTTTCTACTTCTTGGCATCAAGGATGAGCGGCAGATCTGCGACGGACAAACACCCGTCATGCACGATGGCGCGGGTAAGCAGCCTTTCCGCCTCATGAAGGGTAAGCCCTTTCAAGCATTCCACGAGTTTCCGGCCGGTAGCAGCATCCATTGTCAGCGTAATTTTCCGGCGTGACGAGATACCCTGCACCACCCGCAGGACCAGTTCTTTCAGTTCAGCCGAGGAAGGCAGCGACAGATCAAAGAAAACTACTTCATTCATCAGTTCCGGCGGGATGTCAAAGGAGGGAGCGGTAAGAACCAGCGATTTCCGCTTCTGCCGGAAGCACTGACTGAGATCGCGGAGCTTTCGCACCAGCAGCGGGTCTTCCAGGTAACGATGCAGGTCTTTCATGAGGTATACCGCTTCAAGGGAAGAGGTACAGATGAAATTCAGCACCTCCATCGCCGTCTTGGTGTTATACACAGGCTGCGGTTCGCCCGAACGCGTTAATCCCTCAGTCGCCACCCAATGAAAGAACGGCAAACCTAAGTGACGGGAAATGCGGGTCAGAATTTCTTCTGCCCGGCTTTCCTCGTGGGTTTCGATGCAGATAATGGGATACTGTGAGTCTATCAGCACTTCAAGATCGTTAAAACGGTCCATTCAGATTTCCTTAAAAATTTTCCGTGACTGAAGATATGTTATTTTACTGCAACTCCGGCGGGTTCTTTAGAAAAATTGATACATACAATTTGTTCTATACGTGACTTCAGCAACCTTTAACATAACCATTTCCAATAAGCAATTTACAAACGATAATCAGTTGCCTACATTTCGTATTAAGCGGTTTTTCCAGGCAAAGATGCCGATCCCTCCCCTGTCAGACGGCAGTAGGCAGCGGAAAAAAATGTACATATCGTCTCCTGGGAAAAGATTAACTTTGCCCTGACAGTCACTTTGATGGATAATACCGTAGTTTTACCTGCCGTCACAGCAGCCCCATCACCACACGTACAGAAAGGGTTCACTATGCTAATCGAAAGAATGAAAGAAGACAGACTGAAGGCCCTGAAATCAAGGGATGAGAAAAAGAAAAACCTTCTTGGTGTTTTGATCGCTGATGCCTGCAAGGATGAGAAGCAACCCGACGACACCACCGTAATACGATTCGTGAAAAAATTCATCGAGAACGCCAAAGACAATCTGGCGGTTTTAGAAAAGGGCAGCGGTGCGACAGCAAGCAAAGAAGACGCCCAAAAAGAGATTGAAATCCTCACGGAATACCTGCCTTCGCAGCTGACCGGCGGCGCCCTCAACGAAGCAATCCGCCAAGTGCTGTCGCTCGAGGGCATCGAACCCCAACCGTCTAACATGGGAAAAGTGATGAAGGCGCTGGGCGTTCACTATGCCGGACAATACGACGGCAAGGAAGCCAGCGAGATGGTAAAAGCACTGTTGTCCGGAAAGAGTTAAATAGTTTCCATATCTCCTGCCCTCTGGCACCAACTCCAATGACATTTTTACAAATACCGGTATCCACGGTTTTCCGAAGCTCCAAACTGCACGTACCAAGGCCAGCCCCTCAGCTAATATTCTTCGTCCAATATATATGTTTATTTGTATTGACAGAACAATTAGCCTGTAGTATTTTACAAAAAAATTTCAGATCAGATACACGATACTACTCAACCATCCGCGAGGATGGGGCGGAAAGCCTATAGGGTCTCCAGAAGACAGCCGGGTTGCCGAAATATCAGAACAGATACTCGGTGCCCGGCTTTTTGCTTATCCGGTCACATTGCTGATAATATTACTCTTATTTATTTCCTTGTAAAAAGTATTCAAGTGTTATATAAACGTGCCGTTACTAGACCAAAACACTAGCAATCAGTAACGATGTAAAACAAGATAACGACAATACTAAACCATCCGCGAGGATGGGGCGGAAAGCCTACAGGGTCTCTCTGAGACAGCCGGGATGCCGAACTATCACACCTCGATATTCGGTACCCGGCTTTTTTTGTTTCATCCCGCCGAAGAGGGCTGATTATATTCAGCAAAACCATATTGAACCAATCTTTTGACGACGACCCACCTCCCCCGTGTAGTCAAACATTATTTTACACGCGCGCAAACGAACAACAATTTAACTCACAGTACTTTAGATGACCCGACAAAAACGCCGGGAACCTATCCGGTGCGTCCAACGCCATGAGAATACCGGAAGGAAATTTATTCTGTCGGCATTTCTACGTGCGACTTGATACTCGGGGTACACCTGAGCTTTGAAGCCGCCGGTGCTGCACAGGACAACACAACATGGAGGCATATCGTATGGGAAAAGACGATAGGTTTGATGACAAGCTGGAAGAGAAGATCGACGAACTGGTTGAACGGAAGGGGATTTCCCGCCGGAATTTCCTCAAATTCTGCGGAGCAATCGCGGTAACCCTGGGATTGGAGGCATCCTATCTGCCAAAGATCGCCGAGGCGCTGGTATCAGGGCCGCGGCCGCCCTTCATCTGGCTGCAGTTCGCCGAGTGCACCGGCTGCACGGAGGCCTTTCTCCGTTCTTCGAGCCCGCTTATCGACGACCTGCTGTTGAACAAGATTTCGCTGGAATACCACGAGACCATCATGGCGCCGGCCGGAGCCGCGGCCACAAAAAGTTTAGATGAAGCGGTAGCCAAGCATGCCGGAAAATTCTTCGTCGTCGTGGAAGGGTCCATCCCTCTCGCCAATAACGGCAACTATGGCTTGATCGGCGGCAAGACCATGCTGCAGATTGCCCAGGAAGTCTGTCCCCAGGCCAAGATGATGATCAGTCTCGGCACCTGTGCCGCCTTCGGCGGCCTTCCGGCAGCGGCTGGCGGCCTTACCGAGGCGGAATGCGTGCACGGCGCCCTGAACGGTCTCCCCACAATCAAGCTGCCGGGCTGTCCCCCGAACCCGGTAAATTTCGCGGCCTTGATCGTCAACTATCTGCTGTTCAACGATTTCCCCGCGGTAGACAAGCTCTACCGTCCGACTTTTGCCTATGGTACTACCGTCCACGACCTGTGCGAGCGGCGAGGAACCTCATGGTGCATGCAGGGCTTCGGCTGTAAAGGCCCCACCACCTATCACAACTGCCCCACCGTGAAGTACAACGATAAGACCAGCTGGTGCGTCCAGGCTGACTGCCCCTGCAAAGGCTGCGCTCAGCCCGACTTCTGGGACAAGGGGTCATTCTTCAATTACAGCGGTAGATACGGAGCTTAATTCAACTGACAGCCGGAGCCATAACCAGGCAGCCGCTGTCCGCTCAGCTAACGAAAATGAAGTGAGAAAGGAAACATATATATGGCAAGAGTTGTACTCGATCCGGTAACACGAATAGAAGGCCACCTGCGCATTGAGACCGAGGTTTCCAACGGCAAGGTAGCAAGCGCCTGGAGCACCAGCCCGCTGTTTCGCGGCATCGAACCGATCCTGAAGGACCGCGACCCCCGGGATGCCTGGATGATCACCCAGCGCCTCTGCGGCGTCTGCACCTACGTTCATGGAGTCACCTCGATCCGCAGCGTGGAAAATTCCCTGCAAATCACCATTCCGGAGAATGCGCGGATCATCCGTAACCTGCTGATGGGCGCCCAGTTCATCCATGACCACCTGGTGAACTTTTATCAGCTCCACCTCCTCGACTGGGTGGACGTGGTCAGCGCCCTGTCCGCCGACCCGGCTAAAGCGGTGACCGTCGACAATCAGATCAATTCAGCCCGGACCAGGACCACCAGCTATTTCACCGCGATCAAGCAGCAGCTGGCGGCCTTCGCCAACAGCGGCCAACTGGGGCCGTTTAACAATGGCTACTGGGGACACCCCGCCTATATCCTCACCCCTGAAGAAAACCTGGTTTTCATGGCCAATTACCTGGAGGCCCTGAAGGCCCAGAAAGAGGTAGCGCACATGCACGCCATCTACGGCGGCAAGAACCCGCACCCTCAGACCATGATTGTCGGCGGCATCACTCTGAACAAGGACCTGACCTCATCCCGTATTACGGAATTCAGGAATCACGTTACGGCGGCCCAAAGCTTCGTCAACACCTATTATCTGCCCGACACCACCTATCTCCTCGGCCGTTACAAGGACTACGTGAATTACGGGCCCGCGGAAAACCTGATGTCGTTCGGTGAATTCCCCCTCAGCTCCTCGGAGCCTTCCAGCCTGTTCTTCCCCAGGGGCGCAATCTTCAACCGTGCGACTTCCTCGGTCCAGACGGTTGATGTAAACAACATCAGTGAACATATCACCCACAGCTGGTATGCGGGAAGCAGCAGCCGCAATCCGGCCCAGGGCGAGACCGTGCCGAACTACAGCGGACTCGACACCGCGGGTCAGTACAGCTGGATCAAGGCGCCGCGCTACCAGGGTCAGCCGATGGAAGTGGGCCCCCTGGCCCGCGTCATGGTGAACTACGGCAAAGGACATGCGGCCACAAGAACTCAGGTCAGCGCTTTTCTGCAAAAGCTTGGACTTTCCCTGCCCGCAATGTATTCCTCTCTCGGCCGGACCGCGGCCAGGGCCATCGAAACCAAAGTTATCGCTGACGCCATGGTCAGCTGGGCGGGGCAAGTCACGGCAACCACCCCGAGTACCAGTGCGATGCCGAACCGCAAAACCTTCAGCATGGCAAGCTCCGGCTCCGGTGTGGGACTCAACGAAGCGCCGCGTGGCGCACTGGGGCACTGGGTAAACTATTCCGACCAGAAGATTACCAACTACCAGATGGTGGTCCCTTCAACCTGGAACTTCGGCCCCCGTGACGGAAATAATGTCCCCGGTCCGGTCGAGGGTTCCCTGACGGGAGTGCCGGTTGCCGACGAAGCACGGCCCCTTGAAGTACTCCGGGTAATTCACTCATTCAACCCCTGCATTGCCTGCGCCGTGCACGTATTCGACCCGAACAGGAAGTCGACCTTTGAGGTTTCGGCTCAATAACTTCGACCGAGAGTCAGCAGCTTTTTTAGTATCGAAAGGAGAAGACATGAAATCTGGTAACAAGCTGATAAAAGCCCTGTGGCTCTTGCCTGCGCTGCTCGCCATCCCGGCGTATTTCGCCAGCGCGGCGTTGACCGGGCAGCAGGTCTATGATCAATATTGCGCAAAATGCCACATTCTCGGCAGCTATGACCCTTCTGGTTATCGCGATCTGTTCGAGTACGGCTCAAGGGTAAGCGACAAGTTCAATGGCGGTGCATCGAAGCACAAGGGGGTAAAACTTTCCAGCTCCGACATAAGCAATGTCGCAACCTTTCTGAACAATCCGACGACTACCGCACCGCTGGCCATCCAAACATCGAGCTTGCCGAACGCGTCAACCGGTACGTCCTATAGCCAGATCCTTACGGCCAGTGGCGGAACCCCCCCCTATACCTGGTCCCGTTCAGCCGGCACCCTGCCCACAGGTCTGACACTCAGCTCTTCCGGGGTGATTTCGGGCACCCTGAGCGCAACCGGAACCTTTACCTTCACAGCACGAGTGACGGACGCAGCCGCGGCTTCAACGACCAAGTCGCTCAGCATAACCGTAACAAGCGGTACAACGGCGCTCTCGATAACCACCTCCACCCTGCCGGACGGCAGCGTGGGAGCCGCCTACAGTCAGGCGCTCGCGGCAACCGGCGGGAGCACGCCCTATACCTGGAGCGTCAGCGGAACGCTTCCGCCGGGGATTACGCTCACCTCCGGTGGCACAGTCACCGGCACCCCCAGCGCGGCCGGCACCTACAGCTTCACGGCCCGTGCCGTCGATTCGAAATCGGTCACCGCCACCCGCGCCCTTTCGTTGACCATTGCGGCGCCACCCGCGACCCCCATGACAAGCAGCGACAAGAACCTCTTTTTGACCAACTGTGTTGTCTGTCATACTCCGTCAGGTCTGGAGTACCGCACCGTTTCTCAGATTCAAAGCGCAATCAGGGGCAATGTGGGCGGCATGGGAACCGCTCAGCTGACGGCCCTGTCGAGCAGCAGCCTCGAAGGCATCGCCCGGACGCTGGTACCGAGCACACCCCAGGTCATTTCCTGCGACACTTGCCACTCTTCGTCGTCACCGTCACCCACACCGACGACCGGTCAGGGCATCTACGACAGCAATTGTTCCGGCTGCCATAAACTCAGCAGCTACGACACCAGCGGCACGGCACCGGACATCTACCAGAGCACGCGCATCGATAGCTACTACAGTCCCGGTTCCTCCGGACACAAAGGCGTTACCCTGTCGGCGGAGGACATAAACAACCTCAAAACGTTCCTGAACAACCCGTCATCTTCACCAACGCCGACTCCGACTCCGACACCAACACCAACGCCGACCACCGGACAGGCAACCTATGACAACAGCTGCTCGAGCTGCCACCGAATGGGCACCTATGACACCAGCGGCACCGCGCCGAACCTCTACCAGACCACGCTCATGGACAGCTATTACACCGCCGGAGTATCGGGGCATCGAAGCATCACCCTGTCGTCCACGGAGATCGCCAATCTAAAGACCTTCTTCGCTGGAACCACGACACCGGCACCGGCACCTACACCTACACCTACACCGACGCCAACGACCGGGCAGGGAGTCTATGATGCCAACTGCGCCAGCTGCCACCGTCTCGACACCTATGATACGACCGGTTCCGCTCCCAACCTGTACGGTGACGGTTCTGACGTGAACGAGGAGTACAGCGCCGGGGTAAGGGGACACCAGGGGATTACGCTCACAGCCTCGCAAATGAGCAGCCTAAGCTCATTCCTCGATGCGCCAACCACGACAACGACACCTACACCTGCTCCGGCACCGACGACCGGACAAGGAACCTATGACGCAAACTGCGCGGGCTGCCATCGTCTCGGCACCTATGACACCTCCGGTTCGGCTCCCGACCTGTCAGGGGATGGATCACTGGTGGACGGTGAATACAGAGCCGGGGTAAGTGGACATAAGGGAATAACCCTATCGTCTACAGAAATAAGCAACCTCAAAACTTTCCTGAACTCAAAATAGGAAAATCCACTCTCTCTTACAGGGAGATTCATAAAAAAACCGCACCGGGATCGCAACATGCCCCGGTGCGGTTTTTTTATGAAAAACGCCGTCAGCTCATGGCTGCTGGCCGATGGCATACAACTCCAGACCCATTTTCTCCAGCAGTTCCCGCATCTCGAGCGTAGCCAACCAAGCAACGGGGATCGCCTCTTTGCCCAACAACGCGCCAAGAATGTTGCCGGTGATGGCGCCGGTGGAGTCGGAATCCCCGGAATGGTTGACCGCAAGCCGCAGTCCGGCGGCCAGATCTCCTTTCGCCGAGACGGCACAATAGAGCGCGATGGCCAGGGCTTCGTCCGCAACCCAGCCGGCGCCAAGCCGCTCCAATGTTTCCGGAGACGATTTCTCGTGCAGCGCGCTTCGCAGCGCCCTGGCAATCAGGGCTGCCAGGGCGCTTTTTTCACTTTCGGGACGCTCAACCAGCAGCAGCATGGCCGCGGGCAGCGCCTCATCCAGCCCCATTCCGGACGTGAGGAAGAACAGCACCGCGGCCAAATATCCGGCCGGAAGGTAACCAAGCGGATGGCCGTGGGAGATGGCAGCCACGTCGCAGCCGAGTTCAAAGGCCATCGCAGCCCGCTCCCGGTCGTCCATGCCGCCCGGGAGCGCCCGGCAGAAAAGTCCGGCCGGAGATACCCGCATGACGCCGCCACACCCTTTTCCCGTATTGATGGGCGCGGCAACCGTTCCGATCCGGCCCGAGATCAGCGAGGAGAGGCAGGTGCGGCCAGGCCCGCGTCGGTGATTCAGTTCCGGAACTTTCAGTAACTCGCCACCGAGGCAATCGCGGAAACCGGGATCATGGGAAACCTCTCCCTGCGTATGAAGCCAGCGCAGGTAGGAGCGATATACCGCGGTACGATAATCAGGTTCTGACCCGACTGTCCGGCAACGATGATATTCACTCAGCAGGCCTTCGGCGGTAAAAAGGGTCATCTGGGTATCGTCGCTGACTATGCCGATGCCGCCCGGGGTCTCGGAAAAGGTTCGAATGCCTTCCGGCCCGTATTTTTTCCTGATTTCTCCGATAGTCAGAAATTCCACCGGCACGCCGAGCGCATCGCCCGCCGCGCCGGCCAGCAGGCAGCCGCTGAATCTGTCTTTGGTTTCCAGCTGATTCATGCCCTATTCCTCTTAGTTCGCCATACTCAGCAGAAATGTTTTCCGCACACTGATGACTTATTGAAAAGTATCCTGTATCATCGGCAGTTCGTCAAACCAGAACCATCCCAAAAAAAAGTAGAGGTAGACGGCCACCAGCCGGAAAATCTCAGTATAATCAACGAACAGAACAGGTACCCGGCCAAACCATGCTTATCATCGTCGAGTCGCCCACCAAGGCGAAAAAAATACAGTCAATCCTCAAAGTTAAAACCATGTCCACGGTTGGTCATTTCAAAGACCTGCCCGATTCCAGCATGGGCGTCGATCTGAAGACGTACGAGCCGACCTTCGTCTACCACGAAAAGAAGAAGCACCTGCCCAAGGAACTCCGCGGCGCCGCCAAGGACGAAATCGTCATGCTGGCCGGCGACCCGGACCGCGAGGGGTATGCCATCAGCCGCCATATCTACGAAGAAGTGAAAGAAGTGGCCAAGGAATGCCGGCGGCTGGAGGTCTATGAAGTCACCGAAAAAGGTCTGAAGGAATCCTTGGCCAAAGCGGTGCCTTTCGAGGAAACCAACGAAGGACTCTATAGCGCGTTTCTCGGGCGACGAATCGGCGACCGCCTGGTCGGCTACATCCTTTCCCCCCTGGCGAGCAGGAGCCTGCGCGGCAAGTTCAGCGTCGGGCGGGTACAGTCCCCCGCGGTCCGGCTGGTGGTTGACCGAGAGCGGGAGATCAGGGACTTTATCCCTATCCCCTACTGGATGCTGGAAATCCAGCTGGAGAAGGAGGGCACAACCTTTCTCGCCCGGCACGTGAAGGGCAAGTTTACCAAGGTGGAGGATGCCCAGGCAATCATCGAGGCTATCCAGGCGGAATCCCACGCCCTGGCGGAAAAAGTGGAGAAGAAGGAGGCGCGCCAGTCAGCAAAACCACCCTTCACCACCGTCGACCTGCAGGCGGCCGCCGCCGTGCACCTGAAGTTCACCCCGGAACAAACCATGAAACTGGCCCAGGGACTCTTCGATCACGGCCTGACCACCTACCACCGCACCGACTCGGTACGTATGGATGATGCCTTCATCAAGGAAATCCGGGAGTTCCTCACCACAGCGCTCGGTGCCGAGTACCTTCCCGCGAAGCCGAACAGTCACAAATCGAAAAACAGTCAGGCCGACGCCCATGAGGGAATCCGTCCGACCAAGATGCACTCGGCGGCCGAGATCACGGTACTCGTGCGCAAGGAAGGGCTCAGCGGCGAGCATGCCCGGCTTTATGAGCTGATTTTCCGGCGGGCCGTAGCCAGCCAGATGGCCCCGGCCGTCTATGACTCCACTACCCTGCTGTTCCAAGTTGCCGGAGAGAAATTCAAGGCCAGTGGCCGGATTTTGAAGTTCGACGGTTTCTTGAAGGTTTATGCCGTAACCGATGAAGATAAAGAGAAAAAAGGCGACGAAGACACCGTGCAGATCCTGCCGCCGGTGGAGGTAGGAGAACTGGTGCCGAAGCTCAAGGAAATCCTGGCGGAAAAGAAGACCAAGCCGCCTGGAAGGTTCACCCTCGGCTCGTTGGTAAAGGAACTGGAGAGGCTCGGGATCGGCCGGCCGTCAACCTACGCTGCCATCACCAAGAACATCATTGACCGCGGCTACGTGAAAGAGGAAAAACGGAAGGTCGTGCCTCTGCCGCCGGGCGAAACACTGGTGGACTACCTGCGAGACAAGCACCCCTGGGTGATCGACTACGCCCTCACCGGCCGCATGGAAAGCTTTCTCGACCTGATTGTCGAAAATAAGGAGACCTGGCAGCGTTTCTGCCGGGGAGTCCACGCCAAGATGGCTTTCAGCGTGCCGCCGGTCCGGGCGGTTGGCGGTGGTCCCAGCGAGGCCCAATTGAAATTCGCCCGCGACCTGGCAACGAAAAACAACCTCAGCATCCCCGAAGAAACCCTGCAAAGCGGCAAAGCACTTTCACAGTGGATTGAAGGTATCGTCCGCGGCAAAAAACCGGAAGAAGAAAAGAACTCCCCAGCTGAATAGCGATGTTCTGATGATCAGCGCTGCCGGACTGAATGGGTAGTAATCGAGAGGGACTCGCCGAAAAGGCGGGTCCTTTTTTAGTATCCTGAAAAATTCGCGGAGGTGCGGTGATTAATCCTTTCACGGCAAACCAACAGCCCTGCACCAGGAGGTTTTTTTCCTGCAAAATACCGTTCTCTTTCGGCGCCCGCCCAGAATGAACTCACCTGCTTTGCTTATTTTTCAACAGTATAGCAAAATCTTTTTTGTCAAACCGTCGTCTCCGACAAGGCTATACGCACCCGAATACTTTACTCGACATAAAATATATCAACACATTTCAGTAACAGTAAATTTTTTACCACGCCATTTTAAACCAGCGTTTTCATCCGCCCGTTCAGCTGGTTAGCATATACTTCGCGATAGTTGAATCTCTTCAAACAATGTTGCGTTCCATATTTAACCATTGACACAAGCCTTTAGCTTGACTAAAAACGTAGGGATCAATCGCCCTCAGAGCAACTCCGCCGAGCAAATTCGCTCAAGTCGCATCTGGCGAAAACCAGCCAACCCCATATTTTAACCGGGCCCACCAGCCCGGTATTTTCAGGAGGTTCTATACAGATGGTAGAAGAAACAATCAATCAGATGGTACAGAAAGCCAAAGCAGCCCTGACCGAGTACAAAAAGCTCGACCAGGCAAAAACCGACGCAATCTGCGAAGCAATCGCCAAGGTTATTGACGCAAACAAGGAAGAGCTTGCTAAAATGGCCGTAGAAGAAACCCGTCTCGGCAATGTGGCTGACAAAACCATCAAGAACTACTTCGGTTCCACCGTTATCTGGAATGACATGAAGGGTGTAAAAACCGTCGGTGTTGTCAAGGACGAAAACGATATCATCGAAATCGCCGAGCCGGTTGGTGTAGTTGCCGCGGTAACTCCGACCACCAACCCCACCTCCACGGTCTGCTTCAAGGTGCTGTCTTCCCTCAAAGGCCGCAACGTGGTAATCTTCGGCTTCCACCCCCGCGCTCAGAAGTGCTGCGTCAAAACCGCGCAACTCTGCCTGGACGCAGCCATTGCCGCCGGCGCACCCAAGGATTGCATCCAGTGGATCGAAGAGCCTTCCGTGGCAGCAACCAACGCCCTGATGACCAACCCCGGTGTTGACGTTATCCTCGCCACCGGCGGCGGCGCCATGGTTAAGGCTGCCTACAGCTCTGGCAACCCCGCTTTCGGTGTTGGCGCAGGCGGCTGCCCGGTGTATGTCGCTTCTGACGCAGATATCGACCAGGCCATGAACGACGTTGTCCTCTCCAAGACCTTCGACAACGGCGTTGTCTGCGCATCCGAACAGAACCTGATCTTCGACGATGCAAAAATTGCCGAGAAGGCTGTTGCAAAACTTCAGGAAATCGGCGTGTACCTCGTAAATGCTGACGAAAAAGCAAAACTGGAAAAACTCTATTTCGGCGAGTGCTCGGTCGTGTCCGGCAAAGTTGTCGGCCAGGCTGCTCCGGTGATTGCTGAAATGGCCGGTTTCTCGGTACCCGAAGGAACCCGCGCCCTGCTGGTCGGTCCTCTCAAGGGCACCCAGGAAGTTGAGCCGATGAGCCGCGAGAAGCTTTCTCCGAGCCTTGGCTACTACATCGTTGACGGCAAAGATGCAGCCATCAACCTCTGCGCCGATCTGCTGAAAAAAGGCGGCGCAGGCCACACCGCCGGCATCCACTCCGCCAGCGATGCACTCTGCATTGAATTCGCCGAGAAAGTCGACGCAAACCGCGTAACCTTCAACTCGCCCACCAGCCACGGCGCCATCGGCGGTCTGTTCAACGTGATGATCCCCTCTCTGACCCTCGGCTGCGGATCACAGGGCAACAACATCACCACCGACAACGTCAGCTTCCGTAACCTGGTCAGCATCAAGCGTGCTGCCCGTCGCGTTGTTCAGGGCTAAGCCACTGTTGTAACCTGCTCTACAATGCCGTGCGGCTCGCCATCGCAAGCAGGGCCGCACGGTGACATACCTGTCCCCCTCCGCCTCGGCGGAGGGGGACCTCCAACATACCTGCCGTGTCCCACGCCAGCGAATCCCCCTAAAAGATTCAGAACTCATCCTGCGTTATTTCCGATTTCGTTCTGATACGGTACAACTTACTCACCGGAAGAATAGCCAGGATCCCATCGCCTTCCTGGCCAGTGTTGGCTGTCTCCATAATTGCGGCGACAATTTCGTCAACCCGGCCCTCTTCAGTGAAAATTTCGATCTGCGAATGGGTGAC
>JAJZQA010000029.1 GCA_021810985.1 Deltaproteobacteria bacterium | reverse complement strand
CGGGGCGGCGCCTGGTGGTGCGGTTTCCCGGCGAGGTACTGACATGCCAAAAGACTGCGACTTCATCATACTTGGATCGGGCTCCACCGCTTTTGCCGCGGCATTACGTGCTCAGGCGCTCGGCCGCAAAGTAACCATGATCGAGAAAAGTTCCCCGGGAGGCACTTGCATCAATTGGGGCTGCATCCCCAGCAAGACGCTGATCCATGCGGCCCTGTTCCGGCAGGAAGCACGGCTGGGAGAAGTGCTGGGAGTGGGAAGCGTAGCGGACGGCATTGACTGGGCTCGCCTTACCAATCACAAAAACAGGGTCGTCAAAGGTTTGCGGAAGACAAAATACCTCGACGTTCTCCAGAATGTGCCCGACCTGCGCCTGATCAAGGGTACGGGAAAATTCATCGGTCCTCGGACTCTGGAAATCGACGAACAGCAATTCAGCTCGGACAGAATCCTCATTGCCACCGGCGGCTTTCCCTATATTCCCGCCCTGCCCGGACTCGAAAACATCAACTACCTGACGAGTCGTAGCGCCCTGCTCCTGAAAGAGTTCCCCGCCTCGCTCATTATCATCGGCGGCGGCGTGATCGCCGTTGAACTTGGTCAGATGTTCACCCGCCTGGGAACGAAGGTACAGATTCTCGAACGGGGCAGCCGCATCCTGCCCCGCCTGGAAAACGAACCTGTCATGGCTATTCAAGAGGCCTTGCGTGCTGAGGGAGTGAATATTTTCCAGGGCACACAAGTCCAGGAAATCGTGAAAGCCGGGAATTCGGTGGAGGTTATCTCTGAGTTTGATGGCAAGCCGAAGACCTTCCGGGCGGAGAAATTGCTGGTTGCCGTGGGCACAGCACCCGCATCGCAGCGAATAGGTTTGGAATCAGTGGGAGTGGAGGTGAATGAGAAAGGGTTTATCAAGGTTGACGACCAGATGCGTACCACGGCACCCGGGATCTGGGCAGCAGGGGATGTTACCGGCGGAACGATGATCGCGACTGTCGGAGCCCGTGAAGGCATCGTTGCCGTGGACAACATGCTGAACCCTGACTGTTCCTGCCGGATCGACTACTGCTCGCTGCCCATGGCAATTTTTACCGACCCGGAGATCGGAACCGTCGGCTACTCCGAGGAATCCGCCAGAAAAGCGGGGTTCCAGGTAACGACCAACACCATCCCGGTATCAGCCATACCCAAGGCCCAGGTAACAGGTCATACCGCCGGAGCGATCAAAATGATTGCGGAGGAAGGAAGCGGCAGGCTGCTCGGCGTGCACCTGGCCTGCCATCGCGGCGCGGACATCATCAACGAAGCGGCGCTGGCCATCCGTTGCAAAATTACCGTCAGCGACTTGGCAAACACCACTCACGTTTACCCGTCCATGGCGGAAGGCCTGCGCCTCTGCGCCCAGGGGTTCACCCGGGATATCAGCAAGCTTTCCTGCTGCGCGGAATAACCGGCATTCCGGCCCTCAGATTTTCAGAATCATCCCGCCCCACGACAGTCCGCCGCCGAAACCCATGATCAAAACGAGATTGCCCTTTTTAATGACGCCGTTGCGAAGATTCTCATCGAGGGCAAGCCCGACGGAAGCCGCGGCGGTATTGCCGTAACGATCGAGATTGAGCAGAATCTTCTCCGCCGGGATCCCGGTTTTTTTCGTGATCACATCGATAATGCGGCTGTTGGCCTGATGGGGGATGATAAAGTCGAGATCAGCAGCATCGACTCCCGCTTTTTCGGTCAGCCGGGCAATAAGTTTGGGGATCACGTCCGTGGCAAAGGTATAGACGCTGCGGCCCGCCATTTTGAAGGTATTTTCCCTGAGGGCAATCGACTCCGGGGTCACCGGTTTACGGGAACCGGAAGAAGGAACCTGGATCAGGTCCCAGCGGCTGCCGTCACTCTCGATATGGGTCGTCAGAATGCCCGTTGGCTCGGCGGATGCCTCGAGAATAATCGCTCCGGCGCCATCGCCAAAGAGGGGGCAGGTGGTTTTGTCCTGCATATCGAGAATCTTCGAGTAGCAATCGGCGCCGATCACGAGGACCTTGCGGTATTTACCGGACTTGATGAAATTATCCGCGGTCTCCACGGCATAGACAAATCCGCTGCACACGGCATTCATGTCAAAGGCAAGTGCGTTTGCCGCCCCGATGTTTTTCTGCACCATGCAGGCGGTCGGAGGCAAAATCATATCCGGCGTGGAAGTGGAAACGATGAGACAGTCAATTTCAAGCGGATCAATCCCGCCCGCCTCCAGGGCCCGCAGGCCCGCCGCGGTCGCAAGATCGGAAGTTGCTTCGTCATCGGTGGCAAAACGACGCTCGCGAATTCCCGTTCGTGAATAAATCCACGCATCCGCATCCTCGACCAGGTAGTCGAAAAAGGTATTTTTCACTATCCTGTCAGGTACGCAACCACCAGTGGCCAAAACTTTAGCAAACAGCATGATATATCTCCATACCCTTATACCAATTCCAGAGCAAGGATGATCTCAAGGCGGCAAGGATTGAGGCTGCGAGGTGTACTGAAGTGTACGTTGCGCAACCGAAGACGAGCCAACACTGAGAGGGCCTTGATATGGAACTGGAATTACCGGTAAAAAACAAGGCCCCACAGGTGGGGCCCTTTTCTCTAATGGTACATTTTATCCCACAAATCAAAGCTCTTTGTCAAATCATTAGTGGCAAAAGCCTTGTACCGCGTGTGATAAAAAAGATGACAGAAATCATTGCCCCCGTCCAACTCCGCGATCCGGCCCCCTGTCACGGAAGGCATCCACTACCCCGTAAAGCCAGAGGCAGAGAAGGATGCCCCCGAGCCAGAGGAAAGCCGGCAATCGAGTACGCAGAATTTCAACCACGGCAAGAGGATCGACCGAACCGGAAACCCGGACTACCTGCAGAATCCCCTGGAGCGCCAGGGCTGCCAGCACAACAAAAATCAGCAGCACGAGCGAGACCAGGGCAATCAGTATCCCGCCCTTCACGGCTCGGCCACGGTAAATCTGCCCGACCCCCGGCAGAACGAGTGCCGAGAGGAGCATCGCTTTGATATTTTCCTTCATACAGCCATCCTTGCGGGAAAACCGCTGTTCCGAACGCAGGTCCCGGACAATAAGTAGTTGCTAAATTCGATCATTTTGCTACTATCATGAGCGATATGAAATCATTCAGTTCAACGCAGAAACGAAGAGAAGCTCTTGCCTCGTTGCTGAGCGACCCCTGCGAAGAGGTGCGGGTTGCGGCAGCGGAAGCTCTGGGGCGCCTCGAAAGCATCGGCAGCCTTCCCGAAATCCTCGAAGCCTTGAAAAAGGGGGATCTCGGGACCAAGCTTAAAGCCCTGTACTCCCTCGGCAGAATCGGCGGGGAACAGGTCATCCCGCCGCTGCTCTATTGTGCGACCCGGCCCGAGGAAGACATCAAATCGGTTGCCATTGAAGTCCTCGGCACCCTCGGCCACCCCAAAGCACTCCCCGTTCTGATGGAGAGCTTGAAAGACCCGAATCCCACCATCCAGGCCAAAGCCATCGCAGCGCTGAAAAACTTCAAAAACCCTTTACTTATCGCGGCGCTTCAGCCTTTTCTCGCTGCCGGGGACGGACTGCTCGATGCGGAAGCCGCCTCTACTCTGGGGCATATCGCTGACGGTGCCTTTGAAACGAAGATCATGGAATTGCTCCGTTCACCCCATCCACGCACCCGGGAAGCCGCTGCGCAGGCTCTCGGCATCCTGCCCGTCACGTGAGAAAGTAACGGCTCACATCGATATTTTTCAGGAGCGGATCCACCAGAGCGACAATGGTGGCATAGCGACCGCCATCTTTCCCGGCAAGGCTTACCAGTCTGGGCTTCTCCAGGGTATTCCCCTCGGCATCGATGATTATCTTCACCGCTGCCTCGCTGCTCTCCTGGGGATGTGGTTTCACCACGAGTGCAATTTCGTTGCTGTCCAGTCTCACCAAGGTTCCCACTGGATATTCTCCCATCATCTCCGCGAACTTCTCCACCAGATCGATGTTCAGTGAGGTGCCGGAAACTCTCCGCATTACATCCAAGGCGGTTTTCGGTGGAGCCGGTGAATTATAGCTTCGGAGAGTTGTGATGGCGTCATAGCAGTCAGCGACCGCCAAGATTTCGGCCAACTGATCAAAATCCCTGGTCCGCGCCCACTCCGGGTAGCCGCTGCGGTTATATTTTATATGGTGACCGAGTACCGCATCAGTCACCCTTGGATGGATATTTTCCATTTCTTTGACGATTTCAGCGCCTTTTTCCACATGCTTCTTCATTTCCTCATATTCGTCGCCGGACAGCTTACCCGGTTTATTGAGGATGGCTTTTTCAATCTTTATCTTGCCGATGTCATGAAGAAGACCGGCGGTGTTCGTATCACATAGCGTTTCCCGGTCCATGCCGAGGTAGGCGGCAAGGGCAACGGCGAGTATCCCGACATTGACGGAATGATTGAAGGTGTAATTATCGTAATCCTTGATCATGGCAAGGCCGAGCAAGGTGGTATGATCCTTGATCGTCAGTGAAACCATGTTATCGACGACCTCGTTGATCCGGTCACTGGCGGGAATTCTGCCGCTCTCGATGTCCTTCATGGTTCCACGTACGGCATTCAGGGCATCATGGTACGTTCGAACGGCAGCTTGGTCACCCTCTTCAGCGAAGTTCTCATCCCGCTCCTCGTCGATACCGTATTTTATTGCGGTAACGCCCTTCTTCGACAGTTCTTCAAAAACCAGCCCGGCGGGGAAGTTTTTTCGTGCGAGGAGCGAAGCAAAGAAAAACAGGTCGCCGGCATCTACTCCCGCCACGATAGTCATGGCAAAGAGCCCCTTTTCGATCAGACGCTCGGCCAGTTCCGCAACGGACGAGTTCGGTGCGACAAACAGGTTGTTTCCCAGGAATAAGACCCCTTCAACCACGCCGAGGTGAATTTCGGACCTTTCCTGAAACATCTCGTTAAAAATTCCGGCAAGTTCATCCAGGGGCTGGCGCACCGCGGGATGGGCCTGAGGATAAAATGCAACCGATTTGATCGAAGCCATCAGGAGCATCGCCGCCCGTTGCGCATCCTGGTGAGTTATCTCATTCATTTTCCCCTCGTGCCCCTTCTCCTAAGTTTTGCAGCACCGCCTCTGAAGCCTGTCCGATCCGCCCGCTCCGTAATGCGGTTTTCCGGAGGAAATCCTGAGCCACTTTCCCCTCCAGGCGACCGATTGTCTCGAGGGCGAGAAGTTTGAGTTCCTCCCAGCGTCCGGGAAACAGAAAACGCCGTTTTTCCACAAGACGGATCAGAGTTTCAGTGGCGCGAGAATCATTGATCCGTCCGATTGCAAGGAGCGCCTCTTTTTTCAGGGTAAGATTTTTCCCCGCGAAATCACGTTCCATAACCAGATCGAGGAGCGGTTGCAGGGCACTCTCGTTCCTGGTTACCCCGAGCCAGAGAATGACCTGCCTCCTGATGGCCTTGTTCTGATCCCGGAAAAGATCAAGCAGGACCATGGTCGCTTCTCTACCACCGATTTCGGCCAGAGCGCGGATTGCTTCAAGTCGCACGCGGGTATCCGCGTGATAGGCGGTCAGGGCCAACCCTTTCACGGCATCCCTGTTCCGCATTTCACCCAAAACCGACGCCGCGGCACGCACGACTTGCCAGTTTCCGTCCGTCAGTAATGTCAGGAGCGCAGGCACGGCAGGAGACCCAAGCCGGAGGAGCGCCGTCGTAAGAGCCTTTCGGGCAAACTGGCAATCGGAGGCGACCAGCCGGGGGATAACTGCTTCAACGGTCTCTTTCCCCAGATGGTGCAGAAGAAGATAAACAATCTCCTTCTGCTTAAAACTTTCATCTTCCAGATGATCGAGCAAATGCTCGAGCATCATACCACCGGCAAGATACTGAAAAGTCCGCAGGGAGACGTTACGCTGCTGCTCACTCCGTGTCGCATCGGCATTCTGGTTGAGCAGACCAAGGAGAATCAGGAAGAGCTGGTCAAAATCGCCTTCTTCTTTCAGGGAATTTCCTTTGCCTTCCAGTAAATTGGCCATCCGGACATACCGGGTTTCGTCGAACTCCTTCTCCAGCAAAGAAAACAACTCTTGAGCCGTCAGCTCATCGAGCCGATCCAAAGGCGGTTGATCTACTACGTCCCCGGCTTCCCCCCAAGCAGCATCGGCAGCCGTTCCTGCTTTCACGACGGAGCGGCCACCGGCATCCCCGCCACCTCCGGCAAGGCCCTCATCAGAAAAGAGCGTCTCGGCTGGTCCGCCGGAAGCACGCTTGGTAAAAACCGCCGAGATGTTTATCTCGTTGGCAACAATTGTCGTAACGCCCGCTTGGCTGAGAAACCTGGCAACGCCACCTTCGGCGATAAGCCGCTGTGGTTCTTGTGCCAGAAGGGTAAGAAAGGCCAGAAAATCGGCATAGGTCAGGTCAGGCAGAAAGGACAGGCGTTGGATTTCCCGGGTAAAAAGTTCTTTTGCCAGGGACAGGATCATGCGGGAACTTTCAATTTTTTCATCACGATCGGCAAAGGATAACCCGTTTCGATGCACAACCAGGGACAGGCCACTTTCAATCATCAACCCCTTGATTGACTGATAGGCCCGCCGGAGTATCTCTTCGCGCAGGGGATGGCTTTCCGGATAGAAGGCAAGAGCCTTCAACGCCTTGTGGAGCTCCGCGAGCGCCATTCCACCCCCCTTGAGCATGCCATCGTCAGACGTAGCTACGGGTCTTTTGGAATTTTTTCTTTCCGGCATTGCCATCTCCCGATGGTGCTTGGAGTCTGTCTGACTTAGGGTAAATCTGCGGCAAATCCGTCTGGACGTCCCCGAGCCGCATCGCCCCTGTTAAAATGGATACCCCAATCGCTTCACTGTCTCGGCCGGAGCCAGGTCATAATGGGAAAACTCCATGGTGAAACTTCCGCGCCCTTTGGTGGCGCTCCGGAGTTCAGACATATAACCGAACATTTCCGCCAGCGGCACGCTCGCCTGGATAATCTCCAGCCCCGCCCGGGAAGAAACGCCGTCAACCCGGCCGCGCTTTTTCTGCAGCGAGGCGAGCACCTTGCCGGTGCAGTCCGCCGGAGCGGTCAACTCCAGGGACATGATCGGTTCGAGCAGTGCCGACCCGGAACTCCGCAAGGCCATCATAAGTCCCCGTTGGGTGGCGGCACGCAGACCGGTATCGGTGGTGAATCCGGGCTCGAGGGGAGCCTCCAGAATTCGCACCTCCAGATCCGTCAACGGATAACCGAAAAGGCCTCCCACCGTGCACGACTGTCTCACCAGCCCGCCCAAAAGTTCCAGCATTGGAGCAGGAAGGGGAGACTCTTCCGGCGCAGGCAGTTCGACCCGCACCCCGCTACCGCGCTGCAGCGGGGAAAGCCGCAACAGTACCTCACCCCCTTGAATCTTACCCTCCAGCTCCCGGCGGAAAATTTCCCGGTGCTCGACAACACGTTTCGGTGTCTCCCGGTAGACGACCTGTGGACGGCCGGTCTTTATCTCCACGCCGAAATCCCGCAGCAGGCGATCGACAATGATCTCCAGGTGAAGTTCTCCCATTCCGGTCAGGATGGTCTGCCCGGTCTCTTCATCCTCCCGGACACGAAAAGTGGGATCTTCCCACTGCAGCTTTTCCAATGCCAAGGGCAGCTTTTCCCGGTCTTCGGCACCTTTCGGCTCTACCGCCAGCGATACCACGGGATCGGGGATGGCAAGACCTTTCAGCAAGACACGATGGGAGTTGTCACAGAGGGTATCACCGGTCAGAACATCCTTGAGGCCCGAAATCGCCACAATATCACCGGCTGACGCCTCATCCAGCCGTTCCCGCTTATGGGAATGCATCCTGAAGAGGTGCGCCACCTTTTCCATGCTGTTGCGCGTCGTATTGAAAACCGTTGTCCCGGCACGTAGCGTGCCGGCATAGATCCGCAGGAAGGTAAGCTTGCGGCCCTCATCGGAAAAAACCTTGAAAGCCAGTCCGCAGAATGGCGCCTTGGCATCGCAGCGGACGTCCTCCGCGATGTCGCTTCCGGGGCGAAATCCCGCCGCGGGGGGAACTTCGAGCGGAGAAGGCAGGTACGCTCCGACAGCATCAAGCAAGGGCTGTATCCCTTTGTTACGGAGTGCGGCGCCGAGAAAGACCGGAAAGAGCCGGGAGGTAACGGTACCTTTGCGAATCGCCAACCGTAACCGGGCCGGATCCACGAAGATACCGTCGACATAATCCGTGAGAATGGTATCATCGAAATCGGCGGCGGCTTCAATGATGGCCTCGCGAGCGGCACGGCATTCGACCTGCAACTCTTCAGGGATCGGCACCCGCTCCACGGTCATGCCCTGATCCGCCTCAAGAAACCGCAGGTGCTCTCCGGCCAGGAGGTCTATCACCCCGGAAAAAGCTCCTTCGCTGCCAACGGGCAGCTGAAGCAAAAGCGGTCTGGCGTCAAGCCTCTTCGCCATCTGCTCCAGCACCGGCCGGTAGTCGGCGCCGATCCGGTCCATCTTGTTGATGAAACAGATTCGCGGGACCCCGTAACGGTCGGCCTGCTTCCAGACAGACTCGCTCTGGGGCTCGACGCCTTCGACGGCACTGAAGATGGCAACGGCGCCATCCAGCACACGCATGCTCCGCTCAACCTCGATCGTAAAATCAATGTGTCCCGGGGTATCGATGAGGTTGACCCAGAAGCCTTGCCAGCGGCAGGTCGTTGTCGTAGCGGTAATGGTAATGCCCCGCTCCTGTTCCTGGGGCATCCAGTCCATTACCGCCTGGCCGTCATGGACCTCTCCCATCTTATGGGTCTCACCGGCATAGAAGAGAATCCGCTCCGATACCGTGGTCTTTCCGGCGTCGATATGGGAGATGATCCCGATGTTGCGGATTGTATCAAGAGAGGGAGGAGCCATAAAGCCTCACAAGGTCTGAAGACATCCGTATTATACCGGCCAAGGCCCCCATGGCAAGGGAAAAGTGCCGTCAAGGAAAGACCGCGAAGGAAGAATCATACCAGTTATCCCTTGATATTACGAGACAAGATGTTCTATTCTTTCCGGATCACCAATCTTTCCATTTTACGAAACGGAGTTCAATTATTATGTCGGTAACCCCGGAACATGGCAAAACTCCCGGAAACAAGCGACGCAAATCCGGTAAAAAAATACTGCCCATCCTGCTGATAGCCCTGGCAGTTCTGGCCCTGGTCAGCGTGGTCGGTTGTGGTGGCTACTATCTCTACCTCCTGACATCTCTGCCGAAAGTAGACCGCCTTGCCGACTACCGGCCACCCATCGTCTCCCAGGTTTTTTCCGATGACGGTACTCTGGTGGGAGAATTTTACCTGGAACGGCGTACCGTGGTGCCGGTTGACAAAATCCCGAAAAAGCTCATTCAGGCTTTTGTCTCCGCGGAGGATTCGAGCTTTTTCCAACATAAAGGGCTTGATTACACCGGAATTATCCGGGCTGCGTTGAAAAATCTCATGACCATGAGCAAAAAAGAAGGCGCCTCGACTATCACCCAGCAGGTTGCGCGCTCCATGTTGTTGACACCGGAGAAAAAGTATTCCCGCAAAATCAAGGAAGCAATCCTGGCCAAGCGAATGGAGGAAAAGCTTTCCAAGGATGAAATCCTCTATATCTATTTGAACCAGATTTACCTGGGCAGCGGTTCCTACGGTGTTGAGATCGCCGCCGAAACCTATTTCGGCAAGGAAGTGGAAAACCTCAATCTGGCGGAGATGTCCATGTTGGCGGGGCTCACGAAGGGTCCGGAACTCTATTCTCCCATCAAACATTTCGACCGGGCGCGAGAACGCCAGGAGTATGTTTTGCAAAGGATGGTGAAGGAAGGCTACATCACCGAGGCGGAAGCGGAGCATGCCCGCAATACTCCGATCGTCATCTCATCCCTCAAGAAAATGAACAGCGACCAGTCAGCCTATTTCCTTGAGCACATCCGCATCCAGCTTGAAGCGAAATACGGCGAAGACCTCCTGTACAAGGGCGGCATGAAAATCTATACCACCATGAACGCCGACATGCAGAAAGCCGCCCATGTAAATGTACTGAACGGCCTCAAGGCCGTGGACAAGCGGCAGGGATTTCGAGGACCGGTCAACAGGCTGAGCCAGGAAGAAATCGAGCCATTCTGCCGTAAGGTTGAACAGAGCATCAGTACCACCAGTCTGAAAACGGGAGAGACCTACCAGGGCGTGGTAATCGCGGTGAACCCGGCGAAAAAGGAACTCACGCTACGCGTTGGCGATCGAATAGGAACCGTGGGAAAGAAAAACATGGCCTGGGCCGGCAAGGTACCATTACGGGACTCCTCTGGAACGGAAGAAAACAAAGAGAAAAAAGCCATTACCCCGGGAGCGGTTCTCGAGGTGTCCGTGATTACTCCCGACAACAACAAGCAGGGAGCAGTATTCGCATTGGACCAGGAACCTCTTGCCCAGGCGGCCCTGATCGCACTTGACCCGAAAAGCGGTGCGGTAAAAGCCATGATCGGTGGCTATGATTTCCGTCGCAGCCAATTCAATCGGGCGGTTCAGGCACGAAGAAATCCCGGCTCCGCATTCAAACCCATTATTTATGCCGCGGCTCTGGACAGCGGTATGACCGCTGCCTCGATCATCGATGACTCTCCGGTCGAATATACCTTAACCGCGGAAAGAACCTGGAAGCCGCGCAACTATGACAATAAGTTCCGGGGTCCGGTGACAATGCGTGAGGCCTTGACCGATTCCATCAACATCGTGAGCATCAAAATCCTGGAAAAAATTGGCGTAAATTATGCCATTCAGTACGCGAAAAAACTCGGGATCACTTCATCACTCTCTCCCAATCTAGCACTGGCCCTCGGAGCTTCGAGTGTTACCCCCCTGGAACTCACCTCGGCCTATGCGGTATTTGCCTCGGGTGGCTTCAGAACGACCCCATATTTCATTTCCAAGGTTGTGGCAGGGGATGGCCTGACTCTTGAGGAAATTTTACCGCCGAAATTGCCGGTCCTCGCACCACTGTCCTCCGCCAGCGAAGATAGCCGGCCGGAACCGGCGCCCTCGTTTGATGGCGCGGTTCTTTCCGCCATACCGGTCGTCTCGCCGGAAACGTCCTATATCATCACCAATTTGATGGAAAGCGTTGTCAGCAGCGGCACCGGCCAACGGGCAAGAGCCCTCGGACGCCCGGTTGCCGGGAAAACCGGAACTACCAATGACATGAAAGACGCCTGGTTTATTGGCTACGTTCCCCAGCTTATCGCCGGCGTCTGGGTAGGATACGATCAAGAGCGATCCCTGGGGGCCAGCGGTTCCGGCGGACAGGCGGCTGCGCCCATCTGGACCGGCTTCATGCGCCAGGCCCTGGCAAACACTCCGATACACCCATTCGTTCCGCCAGCGGATGTTTCCTTTGTCTCTATCGACCCTCGCAGCGGGCGTCTGGCCAGGCAGGGACAACCAAACAGCATCATGGAATGTTTTGTGTCCGGAACGGAACCAACCGAGTACGGTGAGGACAAACAGCCGCAAGAACCCGGCCCGAAACCGCCGCCGGTCCAATGGGAATAACTTGTGTAATATTAAAGCGTTATATCACACTGCAAGACCGAACCAGGCCAGGGCAGCTGTTCTACGGCCGAAAGAACCGTGAAAACACTCGATTTTGCTGACTTTTGCCACTGAGCAAATTTCATTTTTCCGTTAAATTAACCCTTGCAAACTCCAGTTTTACGTTTATAGTAATGATAATTTATCCCTACATTTTCAAAGGAGGGCCAGTATGACCAAAGCAGAACTCGTGGAAGCCGTGGCAAAATCTTCAAACCTTACCAAGGCAGCAGCGGAAAAAGCAGTAGGAGCATTTATCAATGCGGTAAGCGCTGCCCTGAAAAAAGGGGACCGGGTAACACTTGTTGGCTTCGGAAGTTTTGAAGTCGCCACCAGGAAAGCACGTGTGGGCAGAAACCCGCAAACAGGCAAGGAAATCAAGATTGCTGCGGCAAAAGTTCCCAAGTTCCGTCCCGGCAAAGTTTTGAAAACAGCAGTAGCACCCGCCAAAAAGAAGTAGAGCCGCGTGCCTCTCATCCGCCCAGGTTGCACGAGGAAGGGAGGAATGGCATGCGGAGATGGGAATCTTGATTTCAGCCGGAAACTTTCTCTGTTTTCTTGTACTACGGCTGCGTTACGCTTCCAGGAGAGACATCCGTTGCCTCCCTTGGCGGTCTGCATATTCTCTGGTCCACTTACATACTGACAAAAAAGAATGCCCCGCATCGTAGCGGGGCTTTTTTTTAGAGCATGTCATTGCCGGAAAGAAATTTTTTTCTGCCCCGGCATTGCACGATATACTTGAATGACAAGTGTCGCTGACAGGAAAGAGGGCGACGAGTTGTCAACTCCGCAACTCGGCACCAGACCCGGGCGTAGATCCGTACATCCGGCAGGCCGGAACCAAACCTCCCTTGATCCCGTATTGTTTATTCGTTGTGTACCAACAACATACGGGACTCTCAAAATACTTGCAAAGAGCAATCATGACCGAACCGCGTGCCAAAAAAGTGTTCGATTCATCCCCTTGGAAAAGGCGTATCGCCTGGTTTCTTCCCATTGTCGTACTGCTCGCCTGCTTACTGTATATCCTGTTCAGGATTCTGCTGCCCACACCATGGGCACGTGACCATGTCAGCCAGGCCTTGACTCGCTATAGCAATCAGAAAATTACCGTGGCGAAGATCACCATGGCCGGTTCGACCATCTACCTGAACGGCATCGCAATCGAAAGCCCTCCCGGCTATAGAAACAAAAAAATGCTTTACGCCCGTACAATAGCCGTCACTCCGGACGTCAGCGGATTGCTCCACGGCAAACGAAGCCTGTCCAGGCTGGAAATTGCCGGCCTGGGCATCGTTGCGGAAAAGAATTCCAGCGGCACCTGGAACTTCTCGGATCTCCTGAAGCGTCTGACGAAAAAGAAAGTGAAACCCTCGGAAGAAGTTTTTATCAGGAATTTATCCTTACAG
>JAJZQA010000028.1 GCA_021810985.1 Deltaproteobacteria bacterium | reverse complement strand
TATATCAAATGATGGCATAGTGTGCCTCCTTTCTGAATTGCTTTGGAAACAACGGACGGCGCAGCCGACCGGAACCTCGGAATGCTACGGAGTTTTCGGCTCGATTCGTACCGGTCAGTGACGTACCACTTCCATGCCGGCAGGTATCTTGAAACGAAAGAGCGAAGCGGGCAACCCACGGTTGACTCGTACTTTGTTGAAATCAATGGTTGTTTTGGTGCCTAGCTGATCATAAATTACCGAGGTCAGGATCGGAAACGTGTTGCGAATTCTGCCATTTTTGAGGTACTCCGCAACGTCTTTTGCCGCTACGGTCAGTTCAAGCTTCGCCAGATTCTGACTCGGGGTTTTCGGTATGAGTTCGAGAAGGTAGTTTCCCTTGGCATCACGTCCATCCTTCAACGGGGTGATGGTGAAGTCGCGTGAAATTCTGCCGATGCCTGTCAGATAATTGAGGGTTACGCCCTGTCCGCCTTCAAAAAGTCTTGTCAGATCGCTCACCATTACCTGGTTGTTTTCCGGGAGATGATACCAGACCTTGGAGCCGTCCGACACGATCAGTTGCCGCGGTTTCGTATAGTCGAAACGGAACATGGCCGCACCTTTGGGTTTCTTCTTGATGGATAGTGTCCCGGCGCCTTTTTGTTCTCTTTTCATCGAAGCGAGATAGGTCCGCTGTGAAAAGCCGGCCTGCAGGTCGGTCAGAGAATTGTAGCTTTGCTCCACCGTGGCAACAACCTCTTTGAGTTGTGCTTCGGCGCGGACCGGTTGGGCGGAAAAAATCGTGAGGGCTGCCGTGCAGCAGAAAATACTGAAGATAATGAATCGTTTCATGGGGTTCCTTTCCGGAAAAACGCGCCTGATAGTGACATAACTCGATTTTTGACGCAACTTCTTTCGTTTTTCCCTGTGCCGCTCGTGCCCTTAGGGCATGCGGGCCAAGATGAGGGTGAATCCGGCCATTTTGACAGCGTGTTACAGCAGATTTGCCGGATCTATGATAAAAATTACCTGACCGTCTCCAAGAATCGCCCCGCCGAGAAAGCCTTTCATCCGGTTCAACGGGCTGCCGAACGGTTTCACGAAAACATCCTGTTGGCCCACAAAACGGTCTACAACGAGTGCCACGGTGCGTTCGTTCATTTTTACGATCACCGCCGGAACGCTTTCGCCCTTGATTGGGGAGAAAGGGAGGTCAAGCAAGCGGTGAAGGCTTACCAGGGGGATTTCCTCGTTTCCCAGCTGAAAGACCTTTCCCTTGCCACGACTCCGGATCATTTCCTTCCTCATATCGACAGTCCGGAGTACCTTGGTCACGGGAAGTCCGACAATTAGTTTGGCGCAGGCCACAAGCAGGATCTGGATGATGGAGATGGTCAGCGGCAGCGAAAGGGTGAAGCAACTGCCCTTCCCCAGTGCGGATTCAATGGCAAGGTTTCCGCCAATCGCTTGAACGGATGCGCGGACGGCATCCATGCCGACCCCGCGTCCGGAAACGTCGGTTATCTCGGGCGCGGTGGAGAAGCCGGGCAGACAGACCAGCATCAAGGCCTGCTGAGGTGTGAGCTGCGCGGCTGCTTCCGGTGAGAGAAGACCCTTTTCCAGCGCGGCGGACACGAGTCGCTGCGGATCCATGCCCATGCCGTCATCACAGACGGTGATGAGCACCCGGTCTTTTTCCCGGTGTACATCAATGCTGATGGTTCCCGCGGGCTCCTTGCCCGCTGCCTTGCGTTCATCCGGAGTTTCCAGACCATGGTCCACCGCGTTCCGCAACAGGTGGAGCAATGGATCAGAGAGCTCCTCGACGATACCCCGGTCAAGCTCGATCTCCTTGCCGGAAACCTCGAAAGTAACTTCTTTACCGCTCTTTTTCGCTAAGTCGCGGACCATGCGAGGCAGGCGGTCCACCGCGGCGGCAAAAGGCATCAGCCTCACCTTCAGCACCTCGTCGTGCAGCTCCCGGACCAGGCGGGAAAGATCTGAAATAGAATCGGTCAGCGCAGCGGCCTTCACGTCACGGGAGAGGCTGATCATCCGGTTCTTGTGGGTAATCAGTTCTCCGGTGATATTCACCAAGTTGTCAAGTACCTCGGTTCTTACCCTAACGTTCTGGGGAGAATCGGGTTTACACCGCACGATTTCCAGCTCCAGGTTTTTCGGCGCGGTATTCTCCAGAGACTGATCGGTGGTTGACGGATCCACAGAATCAGTAGTAGCTTCTTTGCCCGGCAGAGGCGTTTCAATACTCTGGGTCGGGGTGTAACCGGCCAGTCGTTGTACCAGGTCAAGAATGTCGTGCTGGCCACTTCCTCCGGCATCAATGTCTTTCAGCATGGTAGAGAGGAGATCACTGCCTTCCAGGAGCAGGTCCGCAACCGCGGAAACAAAACGGATGGCGCCCTTCCGGACCCGATCCATGAGGTCTTCCATTTTGTGGGACAGTTCCGCCATCTCGCCATAGCCCATGGAGGCAGCCATGCCCTTGATGGAGTGAGCCATCCGGAAAAGGTAATCAATCTGTTCCCGCTCCGCCGGTGCACCTTCCAGTGCGACAATCGCTTCGTTCATGCCCTGGAGATGTTCCCGGACTTCGGAAACGAACAGATCCTTGTATTGGGACATGTCCATTTATGCGGTTCTCCGTGCTGGTATCATCCCTTTTCTGCCTTTACCTCAGTGAAACTTTCGCTTTTTCCGCCTCCGGTGCGTATTTCATCTTCGAGTTCCGCCATCAGCAGGTCGATTGCCAAGAGCGGGATTTTCTCGGCATTGAACATGATCGACTGTCGAGCGTAGGAACCTTCATCCTGCTGCTGGATCTGCAGCCCGCGAATGTCGGAGATGATACGCTCCACCGTGTCTATCCGCAGCGCCAGAGAGCCTATCTTATGGTCAAGAATCAGAATCCTACCGGTGCTTTCGGGTGGATCACCGTGAAAAAATGATGCCAGATCGAGTACCGGCAGCGGGGCGCCGTGGAAATTCATGACCCCGAGGAAGGTCTTCGGGGCCTTCGGTATCGGAAATGTGGGAGGGGGTTCCATGACTTCCGCAAGATCACTGACGTTCATGGCATAGCGATCGCCTCGCAGAGTGAAGATGAGGAAACGCCTGGCCCGGCCGCTCATTGGGCAGGCTCCTCCTTCGGGGGAAGGGTAAAGCGTTCAACGCTTTGCAGGAGACTATCGGAGAGAGCCGCCAGTTCCCGGGCGGCTACGGCCATTTCCTGCATGGCTACGGCCTGTTCCTGGGTTGCGGCCGAAACCTGCTCAGTCGAGGCGGCATTGTCTTCCGCTACCTTGGCTATTTCATCAACGTTCGTGACCATCTGCCCGGCGCCGTCCGTCTGCATGGCCGACATGTCGGCGATACTGTTGGTCTTGCGCTCGGTTTCCACCACGGTCTCCAGGATTTCCCGGAAGGAATCCACCGTAATGTCGATATTTTTTTTGCCTTCGCCGATATTTTTGGAAATCTCCAGAATCGTATCCTGTACGCGATGACTTTCATCGCGGATCCCGCTGATCAGTTCAAGGATGTCTTCGGCCGATCTGCCTGCCCCTTCCGAAAGTTTCCGCACTTCTTCCGCGACCACCGCGAAACCTTTGCCGTACTCTCCCGCGCGGGCCGCTTCGATGGAGGCATTCAAGGCAAGCATGTTTGTCTGCCGTGCGATATCAGCGATAAAGTCGGCGATTTTACCCACCCGTTGCAGTTTTGCATTGAACTCCATGAACTGTCGCCCGCTCTGTTCGACCCGGTCGAAGAAGAACCGCATTTTTTCCAGGAGTTCCTTTGACTGTTCTCCGCCGCGGCGGGCGGTGAGGCTTGTTTCCCTGGCGGCTCCGGAAGCCTCCCGTGCCCTTTTTGCGATCAATTCGATGGAGATAGCCATCTCGTGAATAACCTTGGAACTTTTGCTGACCATCTCCGCCTGGTTTTCCGCACCGCGGGAAATATGTTCCACCGCAAAGGCGACTTCTTCGGTGGAGGCGTTGATTTCGAGAGCCGTCGAAGAAAGGGTTTTGGCCGATTCTGAGACCTTTTCGGATATTTCCCGGATGCTTCTGACCAGTTCCCGGAGGTGCACCATCATACAATTGATGGAGATGCCCATGTCAATCGTTTCATCGGGAAAGCGGGTTTTGGCGAGAGCAACCTCTTTCGTCAGGTCTCCTCGGCTGATGGCTTCGGCGGATTCGTTCAGCCGGGTAATGTTCTTGGTGAAAGTCTTGGAAAAAATCCAGCCGAGGATCAAGCCGATGGTGAGTGCCACGGCGAAGGTCAGAATTTTTGTGCTCTCGGGTGAATAGCCGAGCAGCTGAACTCCACTGGGAGCGAAAGCGACCGCTGCCACCACAACGACAAATCCGAGAATGAATTTGTAACCGATCGGTATACGCATGAAAATCTCCTTTCAGATAGTGTCGTGGGTGTTATTTTTTCCGGTAGATGCGTTCGACGGGACACAGTGTCTGATAGAGATCCCGCACTTCACCCATGAGGTTTTCTGTCTTGCCCAGGACCAGGATACCCCCTGCCCGGAGTGATTCGGCGAATCTTTTCAGGAGCGCTTCCTGGTGGCTGCGCTCCAGATAAATAAGGACGTTTCTACAGAGGATGAGATCACACTCCTCCAGCGGTTCCGGGCGGAGCATGTCCTGGCAATGAAAGGTAACCATGTTCCGAATTTCCGGGACCAGCCGGTATTTATCGTCCTGAAAGGTAAAATAGCGCTTGGTGATGGCAACCGGAGCTTCGTCCATGCGGTCAACCTCATAGGCCGCTTCGGCTGCGACCCGCAGCACTTCCGCGTCAATGTCCAGTGCGCGTATCGAGACTTTCACCTGCGACATTTCGTGAGCAAAGGAATTGTGGAGGATCAGCGCGAGGGAATACGGCTCTTCCCCGCTTGCACAACCGATGCTCTGGATCTTCAGCTGGTTTCGCCCTTCCTGAAGACAGCCGGAAAAGAGGCGGGGAAAAATTTCATCACGCAGCTTGTTGAACGTGTCCCGATTCCGGAAAAATTTGCTCACATGAATGGTGAGCATTTTAATCAGTCGTGCTGGTTCGGATCTGCTTTGCAGAAGGAAGTCGGCATACTCCATTGCTGAAGCGTACCCGGTGGAACGGATCCGCGCGGAAATCCGCCTTTTAATACAGGCATTTTTGTAGCCGTGCAGCTGAAAGCCACCCAGTGTTTTCAGAATACGGCAAATCCTGTCGTAGGCCTGGTCCGGGATATCGTCAGTGTCTTTCCGGAGGTATGTAGCGCATTTCTTCGCTCTTTGCATGGCTCGCCGAGGCTATTCCGGTTGCTGTACCCGCTTCCGTGCTGATGCGATGGCGGAAGTGACCGTACTGCTTCAGATTGATGGAGAAAAGGTCAGTGCCGCTTCCCTCACGATTTGTCCCGGCCGGAAAAATGATCATATCCTTTTCTGTCCAGGGAAATTTCCTTGCCATCGGAACCGATAACAGCTCGGGTATTCTCCTCGGTAATGGTGCCGATAACCGAGACAGGAGTGCCCATTTTTTCCAGGAGGGGGAAGATCTGGGGGATCTTTTCCGGGGGGGCGGTGAAGAGCAGTTCGTAGTCTTCGCCACCTGCGAGCGCCAGGGATAATGCTTCTTCCGTTACCAGGGGAAAGTGTTTCCGAAAAGTATCAGACAGGGGCAATTCTTCCGAATATATTCGCGCACCCACGGCGGAGAGGTCGAGGATATGACCCAGGTCGGCCAGAAGACCATCACTCAGGTCGATCATTGACGAGGGGATAGCCGCCTCTGCCAAGGCCAGGCCTTCGCGTACTCTCGGGAGCGGATCTAGGTGCCGCGCTATGGCGTCGCCCTTTCTGCCACCTTGCCGGAGGAGGCGGAGTCCGAGAGCCGAATCACCAACGGTTCCGGTTACGCAGATCTGATCTCCCGGACGTGCCCCGGAACGGCGTACCAGCATGTCCGGGGATTGTTCGCCAAGTACGGTCAGGTTCAGGACCAGCGGTCCAGAGGAGGAACAGGTATCCCCGCCGATCAAGTGAACGCCGAATTGTTCGGCCCGCGACAGCATTCCGCTAATGAGGTTGTCCAGAAAGTCGAGGGTTATTGCCGGGGGGATGGCCAGGGAGAGCAGGTAGTGTCTCGGCTTGCCTCCCATTGCGGCAATGTCGGAGAGATTCACCGATAAAGCCTTTTTCCCCAGGGAAAGCGGGTCGCTGTAGGAGAGATCGAAATGAATCCCTTCCACCAGCATATCGGTGGTGATCAGATTGAGTTGACCCGGAGCGGGTGCGAAGGCCGCGGCATCGTCCCCGATGCCGAGCGCCACACCCGCCCCGGCGGGTAATCGTTGGGCAATCCGGTCAATGAGGCCGAATTCACCCAGGTTTCTCAGCTCATTCCCGTCTGTCAAGAAACTACCTTTGGTGATGAAGGTGCCCGGCGAGCAGATGTTTTCGGCTTGCTCGGGGTACTCTTGACGGGAGGCGTAGCCGCTGGATACTTTTCCAGTGCCAACTTCAGCACATCGTCAATATTTGCCGCTGAGACAATCTTGATCTTTTTGAGAATGTGTTTTGGTATCTCATCAAGATCTTTCACGTTTTGATCCGGAATGATGATGGTGGTGATTCCTGCCCTGATGGCTGCCAGCATTTTTTCTTTCAGGCCGCCAATCGGGAGAACCCTGCCGCGCAGGGTAATTTCGCCGGTCATCGCCACATCGCGTCGGACCGGGATTTTCGTCAGGGCGGAAACCAGCGCCGTGGCCATGGTAATGCCCGCGGATGGCCCGTCTTTCGGGATCGCTCCGGC
This sequence comes from Deltaproteobacteria bacterium, assembly GCA_021810985.1. Taxonomy (GTDB): domain Bacteria; phylum Desulfobacterota; class Desulfuromonadia; order Geobacterales; family Geobacteraceae; genus RPRC01. The sequence goes on along the minus strand of JAJZQA010000028.1, from coordinate 6,694 downwards.
CGGGACGTGTACGTGAATCTCCAGATTGGTGTAGAAGTCGTCCGGGAGAGCGAACTCGGCTGTTTTCGAGCGGATGAACGAGAGGGCCGCTTGAGCAGATTCTTTCATGACGTCGCCCAGCTGGCCGGTCAGGGTCAGGCCGCCTTTTCCTTTCATGACCGTGGCTTCCACAAAGAGAACCTCGCCGCCAACCGGTGTCCAGGCAAGCCCTGTTGCGACCCCGATTTCGTTGCTTTCCATTTCCATTTCACGGAGATATTTCGGCGGTCCGAGATATTTGGGGATGGAATTGGCGGTTATCACGGTTTTCTGTTTCTTGCCTTCGGCAACTTTGCGGGCCACCTTGCGGCAAATGGAACCGATCTCTCGCTCCAGGTTCCTCAACCCCGCTTCCCGGGTATATTTCGAGATGATCGTTTTGATTGCCTCATCGGAAAAAGAAACGATCTCCTCGCTGATGCCGTTCTCGGTAATCTGGCGTGGAATGAGGTAGCGTTTCGAGATTTCCAGTTTCTCCTCTTCCGTATAACCGGACAGCCTGATTACCTCCATCCTGTCACGCAGTGCGCTCGGCACGGGATCGATCTGGTTGGCCGTGGCGATGAACATTACATTGGAGAGGTTGAAGGGCAGGTTGATGTAATGATCCGAGAAGGCGTGGTTCTGTTCCGGGTCGAGAATTTCCAGCAGTGCTGAGGATGGGTCGCCGCGGAAATCCGAGCCGAGTTTGTCGATTTCGTCCAGCATGAAGACCGGATTGTTTGACCCGCCCTGCTTCAGCCCCTGGATGATTCTGCCCGGAAGCGCACCCACATAGGTGCGTCGATGACCGCGCATCTCCGCCTCGTCCCGCACGCCGCCGAGGGAGATACGCAGGAATTTGCGTCCCATGGCGCGGGCAATGGATTTGCCGAGCGAGGTTTTTCCGACCCCCGGAGGACCGACAAAGCAGAGGATGGGGCCTTTCATTTTCTTCTTGAGCTTACGCACCGCTAGAAACTCTAGGATTCGATCCTTGATCTTTTCCAGGTAGTAATGGTCTTCGTCAAGGATGGTCCGGGCACGCTTTATGTCGAGAACGTCTTTGGTCGATTTGCTCCAGGGAAGTTCCACCAGCCAGTCCAGATAGGTCCGGAGCATGTTGGATTCCGCCGCATCGGGGTGCATCTGCTCGAGGCGGCTGAGCTGTTTCAGTGCTTCCTTTTCGGCGGTCGCCGGCATTTTGGCGTCTTCTATTGCTTTCCGGAGCTCCGTCATTTCCTCGGAGCGGGCATCGGCTTCACCCAGTTCCTGTTGAATTGCCCGCAACTGTTCACGCAGGTAATATTCCCTCTGGGTCTTGCCCATCTCCTCTTTTGCGGCCGATTGGATGCGGGCCTGCATGGAAAGGAGCTCGATCTCTTTGTTGAGATATTCACTGACCTTTTTCAGGCGCTCGATCGGGTCGATTATTTCAAGGAGCTTCTGCGCCTCATCCACCTTCAGACCGATATTACTGGCAATCAGGTCCGCGAGACTTCCCGGGTCCTGCATATTTTCCAGGATCACCGTTACTTCGGAGGAGATACTTTTTCCCAGCGAGGTGATTTTGGTGATCTGCTCTTTAATGGTCCGGAGAAAGGCCTCCGTTTCCAGCGATGTCTCGGAAATAACCGGCTCGATGATCCGGTCGATGCGTACGGAGAAAAATGGTTTCGATTCGACAAATTCGGTAATTGTCGCCTTGGCGAGTCCCTGGACAAGGATTTTCACCCGCCCGTCGGGAAGTTTCAGCATTCGCATGATCATTGCCACCGTACCGACGGTATATATGTCATCCGGTGAAGGCTCTTCATCGGCGATATCTTTCTGGGTTGCCAGAAAAATAAGCCGGTCGCGGGACAATGCCCAGTCTACTGCGCTGATGGATATTTCTCTCCCCACAAAAAGGGGAATGATCATATAGGGATACACCACTACATCACGCACAGGAAGCAAAGGGAGTGTTTCCGGTATTTTAAGCTCTTCCTTTTCCTGATCGTTTTCCATGGACCTTCTCCTTTATTTTGCCGGATTGTTCAGAAGTGTTTTGCTTGTTTCAGCCATCGTAAACAGGTAAGTATTCCCGCCTGTTCTGTCAAGTGTACACTACTTCTCAAACATTCCCAAGGTTCAGTTTATTATCATTACGCACTGTAAGATATATCTGCTTTCGGCGTCAACCCAAAACACCGAGACAGTCTGTCTGATGGTGAGGCTTCGTGTGCGAACGTGGGGATGCTACCGTTTTTCCTCAGCGGACTGTAGAGATTTTGTCCTTCCAGCAGGGGATTTTCAAGTGCAAGTCTCACTAGTTAGCGATATTACTTTGAATTATTTCAGGAGGGTGTGTATAATCTGCCCCTGTTTCAGGAGTGTTTCCCGTTCTCTGCGCTGGACGGGAATAGAATAGGAAATAACGCGAGGATTCCGATGAAAAAGTCTCTGGTACTGGTACTTGCCGTCCTTGCTTCCCTTTCGTGTGGTTTTGACTGGACTTTTGGGTTGTCCGGTAAATGTAACCAGGCAAAAAAAATCGTCTCTGTTCTGGAAGAAAAAAAGGATAGCGTCGAAAGGGAGCAAGCTGAAAGGAAAGTCTTGGAGCTCTGTGGTGATGGTGCGCCGGGACATTACGTCAAAGCACTGCAGCGTGAGCGTGAATCTGATTTTGACGGGGCGATTGCCGAGTATCAGAAGTGTCTGAAAAGTGACGCGGCTTTTCCCTTGGCCAGCGGCAAATTGGGTTTTGTTTACTATCGCAAAGGCATGTTTGACGAGGCGGCGCTGGAATTGACCAAGGCTCTTTCCGCGAAAAAAGACCCACACTATCATAAGGGACTTGCCGAGGTGTACGCCGCTAAGAAGATGTTTCCTTTGGCGGTTTACCATTTTGAGCAGGCGCTGAAAGGTCTGCCTGCCGACGTTTCCCTTTACGTGGGAATCGCGGACATTTATCGGCGACAGGGGCTTTATTTGGAGTCCCGTGAGGAATACCTTAAGGCCTTGGCTATTAATGCCAGTGATGTTGAGGCCCGGCTCGGGATGGCGGAGCTCAATCTTGACCTGAATCACACCGATGATGCCTTCGATGATTTACGGGTACTGCAGACGGCAAATCCGCAAAATAAAAAATTACACCTGCTCCTTGGCCAGGCCTATGAGCGGAAAGGTAACCTGAAGGCTGCTGAGTACGAGTATCTTCTGGCTGGTAAAAATCGCTCGATAGAACTAATGGAGCAGTTGCGCAAGGGAAATGAGTATCTGCAGTCGGGAAATTATGTCCAGGCGATGTCTGAACTGGAGACAGCGCTCAAGGAAAAACCAGGCGACGTCCAGACACTGAGAAAACTTGGCGATGCCTACATGGCGGCCGGCAGGGACGACGAGGCAATATCCAGTTATCGCGAAGCGAATCGCCTCAAGGGGGGAACTCCGGATTTGCATCGAAATCTCGGAGTGCTCTATGAAAAGAAAGGACTCCTTGACGAGGCGGTCGTTGAATACCGCCAGTCTCTTTCCGCTGAGCCGGAAAACCCGGACACCCTGCGTCTCCTGGCCGACATCTATACACTGCGCGGCAGCAATCAGCAGGCAATCGAGCTGTATCATGAGCTTGTCCGTATGAAGAAGGATACTCCCAAGACGCATTTCATGCTCGCCAAGGCCTACTTCAATAACAGGGATTTCAAAGAGGCGCGCAATGAGTATGCTCTTGTCGTACGACAAGACCCGGATAATCAGGAGGCTCAGCGGGAACTGGCCGATCTTTACCGGAAAAGTTCCATGGACGATGAGGCGGAAAGACATTACAAGGAAGCGCTTCGCCTCAAGAAAGATGACATGGCGTCCAGAAATGCTCTCCTGGCGCTCTACGTAAAGAAGAAAAAGTTTCCCGAGGTTGTGAGCCTTCTTCGGGAAAATGTGGAGCTTGCTCCCACTGATCCCGTTACTCACTACAAACTGGGGCTCATTCATGAATTTAATAAAAATTACGATGAGGCGGTACTATCATACCAAAAATCCATTGACCTCAAGAGTGACAATGCCAAGGCGTTAAATGCCCTGGGCCGGGTCTATATGAAGTCCGGCCGTATGGAAGAAGCGAAAACCGTTCTTGATGCGGCAAAAAAAGCCGACCCCAAGCTCGAAGAAACAAAAGTCCTGCTGGGAAACATTCGAGACGAAATTGCTCCCGAACCTCAGGTCTATCGCAAGAAAGCCTACTCCGGAAAGAAGAAAAAGTCGAAGCGTGACAGGTCTGTTCGGAAGGGAAAGAAGTCGAAAAAGTCTTCGAAAAGTCTCACGAAGAAGGGCAAAAAGTCGAAAAAGTCCTCGAAAAGTTTGCGGAAGAATAAGAAATCCTCCTCCGGCGGGAAAAGCAAGAAGTCAACTAGCTCAAAGAAAAGGGCCCAAAAAACAGCCAAGAGTAAAAAGAAGAGATAATGCAGCCCGGAAGGCGGGAACTGTCGGGTTCTTCAGTTGGTGAAAGTCAAGCACGATGCTGCTGAAGAGGCGGGTGATAATAGAATTGCGGGTTGTAACGCTTTAAATACAAAAAAGGCCGGGTTCCAAACCCGGCCTTTCTTTTGTATTCGCCCAAGAGTTTTTTTCTAGGTTTCCTCGTGCAAAGGTATAATTAATACCTGTGCGGTTCCCTTTCCGTGAAAGCCTAGTTTTTTTGCCGCTGCCCGTGAAAGGTCGATAAACGGAAAAGACCTTTTGCGACAGCGATCGTTTACGGTGACGTGCACCTCATTCTGGTTGGCAAGATTGACAACCTTCACTTTTGTCCCCAAGGGGAGACTCTGATGTGCAGCAGTCAGTTTTTGCGGAGAGTATCTGCTTCCTGATGCTGTGCGTTTCCCGTTGTACTTCTTGGCGTAATAAGTTGCAATTCCCTTTTTGCCGTTTGTGCAATCCGGTTTGGAGTGGATTTGCTCAATGTTCTCTTGGTTTTTGTCCGACAATAAAGATTCTGCTTGCAAGGGAAGTGTCTGGACCTGAAGGAGTAGCGCCTGGCTGATGATCACTAATGCCAGTTTGCCCCTTCGGTTCAATGATGCCATCGGCACCTCCTTTTTGGGCGAGCCCTTTTGTACCCCAGCAGCAGCTTCCGTGTCAAGCAAAAAGTGGCTTTCCCGCTTGCAACATGCTGATATTTATAGGCTTTTTGTGGTCATAGGTTTTGGCGGCGAATTGTGACTTATCTGGTTGCGGGAACGAACAGAGGGGCGTTTGAGCGGGGGAACAGGCCAAGCTGTATACCACGTGCAAAAAGGAGTTCCGCTGCTTTTTCCCCCTCAGACCCCGGGTCGAGGGAGTAATCGTTGACGTAGAGAGCGATATGCGCTTCGCAGACCTCCTCGCTCATTTCCTGGGAGTGGGTGCGGACATAGCTGAGGGTCTCGGCAGGGTGGTGGCGGGCAAATTCGACGCTGGAGCGGACGAGTGCGGAAAGGGTGGCGAGAGACGCGGAACCGAGCGAGCGCCTGGCCGCAATACCGCCAAGGGGCAGCGGCAAGCCGGTTGAATTTTCCCACCATTCTCCCAGGTCGAGGACCTTGTGCAATCCGCAAGAGTGATAGGTGAAACGTGATTCGTGAATGATGAGACCGGCGTCGACCTGCCCCGCGCTGACGGCAGACATGATTTGATCGAAAGTCAGGAAGACAAGTTCGCCAAGTTTCGGCTCGAAGAGCTGGAGAAGCAGGCAAGCGGTTGTATGCTGTCCCGGGACGGCAATCCGTTTTCCTTTCAGATCGCCCGGTGAGAGCGGTGTTTTTGCCACGACCAGCGGGCCGCAGCCCCTGCCCATGGCGCCACCGGAGCGCAACAGGATATAGCTCTCGCGGATATGGGCGTAGGCGTGGTAGGAGACCTTGCAGGCATCCAATGTCCCTTCCATCGCTAGCCGGTTGAGGGTTTCCACATCTTCCAGCCGCTCGCGAAACCGGAACCCGTTGCAGGGAATGCAGCCGTGAACCAGCGGGTAGAAGAGAAAGGTGTCATTTGGGCAGGGCGAATAGCCCAGGGTTACGGTTTGCATGTTGCCTGATTCCTGATGAAATGTTCCAGAAACCGCTGGGAATTCTCAACGGCAAGATTGATATTCCAGTGTGTGCGGTTGCGGTCTTCCACATAGTTGCTGATTCCGCGAAGTTCCAGGCAATCAATGCCGTAGCGGGCTGCCATGAGGGCAACCGCGGCACCTTCCATGTTTTCGCAGATGCCGCGGAAGCGATCGGTCAGTTCCGTTCCTCTGGCATTGGTTCCGCTACAGGTTGCTACGGTAAGGAACCGGCCGGCAGCGATGGGGGCGCTGCGGAATTGCCCCGCAAACTCCAGTGCCGCCGCATTTGCCAGCGGGGAGAGGGGGATTTCGTTGAAATAGCGCCTTCCGTTCCGCTCCAACAGCGGGATGCCAATCTTTTCGAGTGATTGCCAGCCCTCGGGAGTCACGACACCTTCATCAGCGAAAACCTCGGAAGTTGCCAAAGCGATGTCGCCGATTCCGAGGCCGGATTCAGGGTAGGCCCCGCCGCAACCGGTGGAAATGATAAGGTCCGGAGCAAAGAGCTGCGCCGCCAGTGCCGTGGCAGCGGAGGCGTTTGAGGTGCCGATTCCGGAGATCACGAAGAGCATTTTTGTGGCAACTTCGTCTGCCACGAAGATTTCC
>JAJZQA010000027.1 GCA_021810985.1 Deltaproteobacteria bacterium | reverse complement strand
TCCCCCCGGAAGATTTTTCGCTATCCACTATGAGTCTGATTTTATTACCGGATCATAACGATAAGGTCAATAATTCTAATGAAACTCCTGCGGCTAACCTCATTACGTGACACAGTGCGGTATCAGATTAATGGAAATCATCGTCGTTTTCCTGCCTCTGCCAGTATCGCTCGATTCATATCCTCAAGTGATAACGACTTTCCCGGAAAACCGAAGACCTGTCGGGGGATTCCAGTTCGGTTGCAGGAAAGACCCTGGTGGGCTTGATGACCAGCGCCGTTCCCCGGTCAATGACAATGAATTCCGTGCCCGCATCCCAGTGGTGCCGGTCGCGAATGGCCTTGGGAAAGGTAATTCGGCCTTTGCTTGACAGTATGACGGTATCCATGCCCAGTATCCTCCGCTCAGAATTATGTAAAATCCTATCCGGAATTGTAGGTGGAAGCAAAATGTAAGAGGGAAAGACTCAAAGATACCAAACGCCGGGGGCTGGAGGAATCTTGCCTTTACAACTGGTTACAAGATCTCTCCCTGTCGGTCGAGATGACAGCACAGAGAATTTGCGAAAACATCAAAGTTTGACCAAGGGGTGGGAAATTAATTTGGCCACGACCCGCCTAAAGTGGAAATTTAACATGGCCCTCGGCATTTTGCAGTTATTGTAGCATTCACCATGTCTTCTCCAAATCGCTAATGGAGATAGACCGGTGGATCTCCCTGCAGTCCCTAATTCATAACCTGTCAAAGTTTTCCTGGATTCTCTTTAAAATGGTTTCAAAGGGGACCATTCCGGCGTAGTAGAGCCCTGCAGTCTTAGCATACTCGGTCCTATATTGTTCTCGAACTTCCCGGTCCCCCAGAATAAATGCCTCATTCTCTGCAATTTGCAGGACATCGGCTTTCGGGAAGCGTTTTTTCTTACGCTCCTCATAAGTCTCCGTTCCTATAAAGTCTTGGACTCGGGGCTCGGCCAACAGGCAGTAAATATCATAATAGTGCCGCAGAAAATTTACCGGGAAACCGCCTGATTCCCGTTGCTGACGGAATTTTGTGGATACGGCTTGAAGTTTCTCGACTAATGTGTAGGCAGGGTGATAACACCTTATCCCCAATGCCTTGTTGTCGATGAATTTTATTCCGGCAGCAACCGCCTTATCCAGTGCCCAGGATGAGACATTCATTGGCTCGTTGGGAGTGGTATCGTCGAATCCCACTTCCAGGAGGATGCCGGGTTTCAGACCACCAACTGATTGGGAGGCCGAGTGATAAATAAGCCGGACACCGGCGCTGGTAAAATCTTTGTTGTCGAAACTATGATCACGTTCGACTGTCACTATGCCATGGATGCGAATCGTTTCTGCCAGCCAGTCAAAGAATTTCGCACGCGATTCGATATGTGCGCGTTTGTCGTGATTCTTTCCACACTTTACGTTTAACTCAGGTGGGGGCTCAATTCGAATGTCAATATCTTCAGAAAAGCGTTCGATGATTCTGTATCCCTTCGAGAGGGAGGTCCCGCCCTTCAGTTCAAAAGTAAACCCCTGCTTTTGCAATCCATAGAGGGAATGCATGATCCAGTAATCTTTTTCGACCAATTGCGGCAGAATCCCTTTCTCCCTGGATACCACCTGGATTAAATCGGAGAAATCCGTAAGCTCGTGAAGAAAGCTTTCAGAGTGCATTGCCGAGGGCCTCCTCGAAAAACTTCCGCGTCGCCACCTTTGAGAAGCGCTTGACGGCCGTGCGCAGGCGTTTGGAGCACATCTCCGGCATTTTGGCCCGCACCTGGGCGAGAATCGCTTTTCGATCTTCTGCCAACCGATCTAGATTATTAACCAATTCCACCAATAAAAACTCAGGGAATGCCTTCTTTGGAAAACGGGACTTCATATGGAATTCAAAGATCTGGCCGCCCAGCTCAAATCGACCGTGTCGTTTATGGTTGTAGACGACCTGATAGTTATAGAGTTGCGTGGTGCCGAAACCGAGAGCGTTGTAGTCATTGGGGGAGGTCAACAGGTAATCATCGTCCTTCAGGAATGTCTTGACCAGTTTGTCCGGGGATGCGGGCAAAAGGCCAAACCGGGAATGTTTTGGGCATTCATACAATCCATGCCGGATCTTAACCAGGACCTCTGCGCTGACTAGTTCAGCCAATTCACGATCAACGCTCCTGGACCACTTCTCAAGCTCCGAGCGCCTGTACAGATGGCCTGGCCGCAAGTGCGATTTGAGATTCTCTACTTTTCGCATGTCATTTACCTCTGTAAAAACCATAGCACCCATGATTGATGTATTCAATAAATTTATTTATAATTCATGCAAAAAGTGTTGCAACACTTTATTCTATAAGAGTATTTGCTTGCTGTATGTATAATTAAATATCTCATAGTTTATTTGAACAGCGGCAAATGGTCATACGCTAAAATCATGGGGGCTAATCAGCATAGTGGTTTCAGGAGTGCAAAGCTGCATTTACGCTCTTTTGCAGTTTTGCAGGCACGGCGCCAAGTAACACGAAAGCTCACTGCCATGGTAAAGCGGCGTAATGTATGACCTGGACGGCAATGTCCAACGTTCGGCAGGAAAAACTCATTTGCAAGATATGAGGCGAGCTTGAAGGACTATCCGAAAGTCAAGCCTGACACCGGAGCTGACACTGAAAAATTTAACCACGAAAATTCGGCGTACTTCTCCGAATAATCATGGTAAATGATCACCATGATTCCATGCCAATCTCATCTTGATCAATTCGCCGACAAGTTAGCCAATTTCCCTGATCTAGCCGTACTTGGTTCGCACTACGTCGTCAAAGACCACTCTGGCGCGTTAGCTGGCGAAGCAATGGTCCGGTCCTGTCAAGCATTTTGATCTTGAATACCCTTATGACCAGGCGCGTCTTGCAGGCCTGGCTTTTGTGGTGGACGCAACATGAAAGTGGGAAAGACTCAAAGAACTGCTAAAGCGGCGTGAGGAGTTGATTGACAAAAAAACTTTCAAACTCTACCATGCAAGCAAATGGATCTACTCGGAGGTAACTGCATGGAAGGAACATTGAAACTGGCGGGCCTCATTCTCGGCGCAACCGCCATAAATGTTCCCCTGGGTTATCTGCGCTATGCCTATGAGCGGTTCACTTTCGGCTGGTTTTTCTACGTTCACATCTCAATTCCGATCATAATTTTCCTGCGCGTGAAAGCCGGTTTTTCCTGGCAGATTGTTCCCCTTACCCTGGGCGGCGCCGTTGTCGGTCAGTACCTCGGCGGTGTCCTGCGCAGAAGGAAGGATTCCCATGGCTGAGAGAAAACCGGGTCGCCGTTCACCGGCACCCCTTTCTTCACTTCTTTCGAACTCATTTCGGGGCAGTCCCCTGGAAAAGCGTTTCGGCGAGGTGGAAATCTGGCGGATCTGGCGGCAGGTGGTGGGCGAGCAGATTGCCGCCAAGGCCCAGCCGTCACGGTTCGCCAACGGCGTCCTCACGGTCAAAGTCATCAGCGCCCCCTGGATGCAGCAGCTCAATTTCATGAAAAGAGATATTGCCGAGCGACTGAACGAAAAACTGGGTGCGAAACTTGTCCTTGAAATCTTCCTGAAGGCGGGAAAACCGCCAGCCCCGGAGAAAACTGAGCGGTGGGTGAAGCCTGAAAAAAGGGAATTGAGCGAAGCGGAAAAGGAGCGAATTGCCGCGGCCGTTGCTGCTGTTACTGATCCCGAGTTAAGAAAGCAGTTTGCCGAGCTGCTTGAACAGGATCTTGCCCATACTCCCGGTAAAGACTGAAAAAAACTTTCCCCGGCCAGCAGGCATAGCCGGACAGCCCTTATTGCCCAACAGAACGGCCGTTCTCGCCGAGAATCATCGTCATTTCCAGCGTATATTCCCCATTTTCATCATAGACGAAAAGTGGCGGCAGCACCGCCAGGTCACTTTTCCGGCCCTTCACCAGTTCAACCAGAAACATGCGGCCCTCGGCCGTGGAATTTCCGTGCACCAGCCGCAGCCGGACCGGGGAGAGCTTCAGGGCCTCGGCCTCGCGGAGGAATTCGACCAGGCGGGATGGGTGATAGATAAAACAGATCCGCCCCGAGAGTTTGACCAGATTTTTGGCCGCGGCCAGGAAATCAGGCAGTGTCGCCGTTGATTCGTGCCGGGCAAGATCCCGGCCCGGTTTCGGGCTGATCCGGCCGCTGCCCCTTTTTCGGTAGGGGGGGTTGGCTACGACCAGATCGAAGGACGATGGCGGGAACAGTTTTTTTACCTCCAGGATGTCCGCATGCCGGATCTCAATCCTTTCGCTCAGACCATTTAACGCCATATTTCTTTCGGCCAGCTCGGCCATTTCCGCCTGACCTTCCACCCCGACCAGAGAACTTCCCTCAGCGGTTCGCGCCAGAATCAAGGGAATAATCCCGCAACCGGCACCCAGGTCGACAGCATTCTCCCCAGGTTTGATAGCGGCAAAATCGCACAAAAGCAGCGGGTCCAGCGAAAAGCGGTAGCCATCACGCGGCTGGATGATTTTCAGCCCAAACTTCCTGAGTTCATCAAGCGTTTCATCGTTTCTCACTCCTCACTCCTCACACTGTCCCCTGTCCCTTGTACCCTGTACCCTAACACCCAGCACCCCTGTAATCCTCACCCCGCTTGTTCCGCCGTATCCACAATTCCCGCCCAAGCAACACGGCAAAAAAGGCAAACGATGCCAAAGTCAGCCACTTACCGATCTTGAAAGGGAGCGGATCGAAGACGAATTCCACCTCATGCGTCCCCGGGGGCAGGTAGACCCCCCTGAGGATATGATTCACCGGGTGGATTTCCGTGTCTTTGCCATCCACCGATGCAAACCACCAGGGATAATATTTTTCACCCAGGACCAGCAGTGAGTTCTGTGCGGTTGTCGCTCTCAGGAGGATTTTATTCGGCTTATACTGAAGAACGGTCACGCTTCCATCATGTTTCGCCTTGCCAACCGCTGTCATGGGAAGGGGCGGGGGAGATTCCACGAGAGCGACGGTGGCTGGATCAAACCGTGGAGAAGAGTTCAGTATGGCAAGGCGCTCTTGCGGATTCTCCACGACGGACACGGCAGGTACCAGCCAGGCCTTGGGCAGGACCGTTCTGTTTTCCAGCACGACTGCACCGCTTGGTGAGGTGAATACCTGGGTGTATTTGTTCGTCAGCAGCTGCCGTTGCCTTTCCAGGTCGGCGGCGGACATGACCAGGTATTTCAGGTTCATGATGTCCGGCATCCCGCTGGTAAGGGAGAAGCTATCCAGATACTCCTTGTACCGTTTTTCACTGATGGTAACGTAGGCGGAAATATTGGGGAACCCGTAATCGGCATAGTATTTGGCATTGTTCGCATTGAGGGGCTGTATCCGGTACTGTTCCAGGCGCGGTTCCAGGTACGCCACAATATCGTTTTTCGCCGCTTTCCGGTCCAACCCGGGCGGTGTGGTGACAACGAGGAACTTGTCGTTGACCCGCCAGAGATCGAGCAGCAGGCAGATTGAAAGCATCGGGAAAAGGTAGCGGGGCGGCAGCCATTTCCTGAACCAGGCGATCAGAACCAGCAGGTAGGCACTGATGATACAGATGGCGATGCCGGTCTCGCGGAGCATGTTTTCGTAGCGCTCCAGAACGAGCGAGGGGTCGGATTGGTAGCGGGTTGCCGTGTTGATGAATCCGTCGGCGAGGGCAAGAACGCTTTTGCCGCCGAAGGCGAGAAAGAACCAGAACAGCCCGAGGACGGTCGCAAAAATCCCACAGCCGAGCAGCCAGCGGCGCAGGGTCTTGCGCTTGACCGATTCGTCGGCAAGTACGTCGAAACCCTTGCCCATCAGGACGGCAGCGCCGAAAGCGAAGAGAAAGAGGATCATCTTCGGAACCCGGAAGGTCGAGAACCCGGGGAGGTGATCGAAGAGGAACCGGTAGATAAAGGTATACTTGCCCAAGGCCATGATCAGGGTGGCCCCCAGCAAAAAGGTGAAAAACCAGGTGTGCCGGTCTCGCCGGAAGATGAGCGGCAGGGGAATGAGCAGCCACGGCAGCAGCCCGAGATAGCCGCTTGTCTGGGTAAAATACATCCGTCCCCAGTAGTAGACCTGTCCCTTTTCCGGAACATCACCTTCCTCCTGGCGGGAAAAGCCGACCAGACCGGGGATAATGTAGGTGAGGATCTCTTCCGGCGGCATGGACCAGCTCATGCCTTCGGTGTGACTCATCCCGCCGCTCCGCTCCGACTGTTTCGACCAGCTGAAGAGCGGGGCGAAAGACATGGCGATCGTGGTGAAAAACAGCGTCGTCATCACGGCGGCGAGCAGCAGGTCCTTGCCCAGCCTTTTCCGTTGTTCCGTCGATTCGGCAAGGTTCCAGCCGACGTGGAAAAGCCAGTAGACGCCCACCGCCAGGCAGGTGTAGAAGGAGATCTGCCAGTGCATGTTGAAGAACTGCACGGCCAGCAGCAGACCGGTCAGCGCATAGTGGAAAAGCCGCCCGCCGCGGAGCGATTTTTCCAGGAACAGGAGCACCCAGGGGAACCAGCAGATCGTTTCGATTTTCTGGATATGGCCGGCATTGATGAGCGAGAGATTCTCCGTGCCGAGGGCAAAGAGGAGCCCGGCGGCAAAGGCGCCGCGGCGGCCGATGCCGATCAGCCGGCAATAGAGGAAGGTGCCGATAGCCCCCCAGAAAAGGGAGAGCACGGCCAGCCAGGCGATGCTGGCGGGAAAGGGCAGAAAATGCTGGATGAAGTAGCGATGAAAGAGCAGACCGATGGCATTCCAGCCCCCTTCCAGCGTCCGGCCGCCGTCGTTCAGCGGCTCCCAGTTTGCCTGGAAAATTGCCGGAATTGTTGCCAGATATTCGGGAATAGTCTGGGCATGGATTCTCTTGGCGCTCCAGAAGAACTGGGTAATAACATCCGATGCCCGGATAATCTGGTCGGTGAACAAGACTCTCTGGCAGACGAGCGTTATCGTTATCCCCAAAAAGACAATCCAGAACCAGTCCTTCTGGAGCAGCGATTCAAACTTTGATTTCACGTATGCTCCCCATGCCGCCCGGCCGGAGATTTCGCGGCGATGGCAGCTCGATAAATTTCTTCCAGTCTTACCATCATCCTGTCGATGGTGAACTGTTCAAGGAATTTCTTCCCCTCGGCAACCAACTTTTCCGACAATTCCCGATCGGTCAGGCAGGCGACAATTTTTTCCGTCAACATGCCCGTATTTTCGAGCGGAAACAGGAAACCGGTTTCGCCATCCCTGACCAGTTCGGGGTGACCGCCGACCGCCGAGAGTATTGGCGGTACCCCGGCCATGGTTGACTCGGCGACGACGATCGGCGTTGCCTCGATTTCCGAGGGCAGCACCATAACCCGGCTTCTGGCATAGGTGCGGTAGACCTCGCTGAGGGGCATGCCAAAACGGAACTCCACCGGCAGTTTCCTGCTGAGCAGGCGGGCCAGGGCCTTGGCATACCAGTAGTCCTTGCCGATTACCAGGAGTCGCGCGTCCGGGACTTTGGCGAGCACGCCGGGCAGGGCCCGCAGCAGTCGCGGCAGTCCTTTGCGGAAAAAATCGCCACCAACAAACAGAATCAGGTTTTCCCGCTCTTGCCAGGCTTTCGTTTCGATGCCGCTGTAATCGAGGCCGAAGTAGAAACTGAGGTACTTGTTCGGATGATCATACAGGTCATAGAGGAACTTGCCATGAAGGATGATCCCGTCGATCAGTTTGAAGAGAAAATGGTACTTGATCCGGCGATATTTCTGGACCAGGAAACGTAATGGCAGGTCCAAGCAAAAAAAGCGATAGAAGTGCACCCAGTAGTAGTCGTGGGCGTCCACCACCAGCGGGCAGCGAAGAGCCTTCGCCACTTTGAAGGTCAGGTGCTTCAGGTCGGTGCAGTGGGCGATGTCCCAGTCCTGTTCCAGGTCAGCCGGTGACCGGTAGATGCCGACCTGGTGTCGTCTGGAAAGCTCTCTGATCAGGTTGGCTTCGTAGGTACCGGCGCCGGTCAGGGATTCGGCATTCTTGGTTATGAGAAGTATCTTCATCGAAATTCCTTGATAAGACGGTAGTAGCGGGATTGGGTCAGCCTGAAGCCGCACTGGCCCAACAACCCGCGCCAGCCTCGGTAGAGCCGGGGATGGTTGGCAACGATACGCCGGAACATTTCCCGGCGTTTGCTCGTATCCATAACTTGATTCATGGATGATTCCCTGACCCGGTAGTAGAAAAAGACCTCGGGCAACCTCTCCGCCGATAGCCCCAGTTCCAGAAGCGATAGCCAGAAATCCCAGTCTTCGCACCCGTGGATCATCTCCGGATTGTAGCCGCCGGCTCGCTCCCAGTCGGATTTGCGAAACAGGGCCGAACAGAAAATCAGATTGGAAATAAGCATCCCCATGCGGGAGAATGGCGGCGCGGTTATTTCATCAGTCCTGTCGCCGAAAAGCTCCCCCCGGCAGTAGACGATTCCGACATCTGGCTGACGCTCCAGTATCGCCACTGCCTTTTCCAGGTAACCGGGCCCGATTTTGTCATCGGCATCCAGAGGCAGGATGAATTCGCCCCGGGCCTCGGCAATGCCGCTATTACGCGCTGTTGCCAGGCCCTGGTTCCGGGTCCGGAGAACCCTGGTACGAGGTTTCCGGTAGTCCGCCAGGAGCTGGTTGGTGAATTCATCAGTCGAGCCGTCGTTGACAATGATGATCTCGAAATCCTCATAGCTCTGGTTGAGGACCGAGTCAACCGCTTCATCGAGATAGATTCCCTGGTTGTAGCAGGGGATGATGACGCTTACTTTCGGCATGGGTCTCCAGGATAGTCGGCTAGTTATTGACCAGCAGTTTTCTGTAGGCGCGGCAAAACGTCTCCGTATCAAAGCTGGTCCGGGCATAGTCGAAGGCGTTGCGTGACAGTTTCCTCAAGAGTTCCCAGTCACCGCTCAGAAGGTCGATGGAGCGGACCAGCTCCGCCACTATCCGTTCTTCCGGACCGTTTTCAATAAGCATTCCATTATCGCCATGCCGCACATGGAGGGAAATCCCGCCCACGTCGGTACAGACCGGTACGACTCCCTGGGCCATCGCTTCCATGATGACCAGCGGAAAGCCTTCGCGATCGGAGGTGATGACGAGAAGGTCGGCTTCCCGATACATCTTCGCCAGGAGGCAAGGATCGGTGATTTCCCCCTGCACCAGGCAATTCTCGCGGTCACGGGCTGCCAGTGCCTCGCCCATGTCACCGACCAGGACAAAACGAACGGGAATCTTATTCTCACGGCACAGCGTTGCGGCTTTTCCGACCAGGTGCACCCGTTTTTCCGGAGCGCCCCGTCCCACGAACAGAACCGTGAGGACGTCATGAGTGATTTTTTCCGGATACTCCCGCGGCACCGGAACCCTGTTTTCGATCAGCACTACCCGGTCGATTAGACGTGGATCAAGCTGATTTTCCGCATACTGGGCCTGCAGGTCATCAATGGTTTTTCGATTGATCACAACGCGATGGTCAAGCAGTTCCACGACCGGCAGGCTGAACTGATCCGATTTTCCCCCAAAGGCGTGCAGCAGGTCGATTTTCTTTACTTCCGGCTTGAGGTACGGGACCAGCAGGTAGTAGAAAAGGCTGTTGCTGCCGAAGATGACCGGCTTTTGATGCCGGTTGACCAAGCCGGCCATGATTCCCACGCTCAGGGGGTAGCCGTACTTGAGCAGCGGCCAGAAATTGAAAAGGCCTGCCTGCGGCGGGAATAGCTGCCGAAATCTGCTGTTGCGTGACCTTTTGGTGAAAAAGACCCAGGGTTTTTGCTCCGCGAAACAACCGACCACTTCCGCGTGAACCTTTTCCGCGCCGCCCACATGCTGGAAGGGGAAGAAAAAGAACAGTGAGGAAGGGTTGCTGACGGGCAGGATAGTGCCGATAGCCTTGCCGATGGCAACCAGGAAGCGAACCGGGGCCCGGCTGTTCACCTGCATGATGCGCAGATCACTGTCGAGCTTGGGTGTCTGGGCACGTTGCGACTTGGCACGATTTTGCAGGTTCAGACCGACTGCGGAGAGGGTCATTTTGGCAATGGCGTAGCAGAGGTCTCTGGCGGTTGCACAAAAAACCTTGAAACAATAGCCATTCAATTTCCGCTCGGCAACCCTCCGCCACAGAAACCAGGTCTTGGTTCTGACGTTCTTCAGGTCGGGCCTGCCGCGGTTGCTCAGGGCGGTGACGGAGGCGGTATGGATCCGATACCTGAGAAGCGGTTTGTCCAGCTTGGCAATAAACAGCCCATCGGCAGTCATCCTCAGCCAGAGGTCGTAATCCTGCGCCACACGCTGACGTTCGTTATAGCGGTAGCGTGCCAGGAGGGACTTTCTGATCATGATCCCGGGGTGGGCAATGCAGTTCGCCCGTGGCAGAAAGCGGCGGATTGACTCGCTGGTAACTGTTTTCCGGTCGTCGAGCCATACCCCGTAATCGTTCCCGTCCTCATCAAGCTGCGTTACCGTTACCGCAACCATGGCGCAATCGGGATGTTGCTCAAGGTATGTGACCTGTTCAGCCAGCCGGGCCGGCAGGCTGATATCGTCGCAGTCCATTCGGGCAATGTATTCCCCCCGGGCCAAGTCAATGCCCCGATTCAGGGTCGCGGTGACGCCCAGATTTTCGTGGTTGTTGAATAAGCGGATCCGGGGATCGTCATAGGACTCGACAATTTTGACACTGGCGTCGGTGGAGCCGTCGTCAATGATGAGCAACTCGAAATCCGTGAAGGTCTGTTCCAGGATGCTTTCAAGCGCCTCTCGGACAAATTGCTCGCCATTGAAAAGTGGCATCAGGACGGTTGTTTTCGGTGCCGATTCCCTCATCAGAAACGTAACCATCCTTCCGGGACGAGATCCCCTGTGAAGCGGGCCGGGTCGTTGAACCAGCGCTTCGGGGCGATCACGATCTTTTCCGGGTCGGCGCCCAGCCATGCTCCCCACCAGCTGAAGGAACTGTTGGCAATGATGTGGTGCCGGCAGTTGCTCATTAAGGTCAGGTCGCGACCTTCGTCTGTTTCGTCCGTATTGCTGACAATTGTCGTGGGCAGGTCGTACCTCATATTCGACTCGCTCCAGTATGGGTCGTCGGAGAAAATAAAAAGCTCGGCGGCAGGGATTTTACTCTTGATGAAGCTGACTGCCTGATCATAGTACCCTCTGTCGCAGGTGCCATGATGTTTTGCCGCGTGCGGGTTAGTAAGGTAGTCGCCACGACGGACGTGCAGTGATACCGCTGAGCAGCTTCGAATTTTTTCCGCAAGCTGTCGGTCTTCACCGTCCAGGGGGGGACGCAGGGTAAATTCCTCTTTGAGAAGCGCCCTGATATCGGAGAAATATTTTTCTGATTGCCAGTAGCCATCCAGACAGACATTGTTCGGCAGATTCAGAATCGTGGGGTCGAAGGCAGTACTCTGTTGCCGGATATAGTGCATTCCCTTCGGTGAGCGAAGCAATCCACATTTTTTCAATAAACGGAACATTGGTGAGGTGGCCAGTTTGTAAAGCTTTTCGCACAGTTGGCTTTCGCTGTCAGAAGCAATTTCCGCGGAAATGGCAAAGCAGCCCAGGGCATAGTCCCTTAGCGTGTCGCAAGGGGCACTGCGCAACAGTCGGCTGGTGTCGATTTTCAGGACTGTGCCATGGGCCTCGGCCAGACGTCGCGCTGCCGCATACTGAAACATCTGGTTGCCCAGTCCTCCCGTGAGTCTCACAAGTATCATAGCTGTTCAGTTCTTTACTGCCCGTACCTGGCAGCCGAAGTTGAGCAGTTCCGCGGAGCCGGTATCTCTGCTGCTCAATTTTTCCAAAAGTGCGGTCATGAAATAGATTGAGACTTTTTCCCAGAGGCGAAGGGCTGACCCGGTGTAGCGCTTGCTGACGACCGGAAGGCGGCGGACTTCCTGGGCAAGAAACTCGAAGAAATTACCGTTTTCCTGGAAATCGACAATCGTAAAGTCAAAGCGGGGCAGATGAGTTTCATAAAAATAGCGATTGAAGCCGCTGCAGAAGTGATAAGGCGCGAAATGGGTCAGGCTGCAGAACGGCGCGGTTACAATAAGCTCCCCGCCGGTGCGCAGCAGACGTGAAAACTCCTGCAAGGCCAGGAGGGGATTCGGCAGGTGCTCCAGAACTTCGATGCACATTATGGCATCGAATGACCCGTCCGGCTCTGGTATCTCGCTGATGTCGCTGATGATATCGATCTTCGACTGGTCCCATGATCCGGTCTGCAGGCCGCTGCCGTCTCCGCGGCCGTCATACTGGGCAAAATCCTGGGAGAGATAGTTCAGGTGACCGCAAAACTTCTTGTATTTGAGCTGTCCTGCTCCGGCATCAAGGATGCGCGATCCGGCCGGAACCTTTTTCAGTGCCTGCTCCAGCCAGGCTTCCCGAGTCGATTCGTTGCGTGTGCCAACCTTGAATTTCATGGATTTCCCCTGACCAATTCCTGCCGTGTGTGTTGTTTGTTTCTGGCCATTTCTGATCTGACTTCCCATCCCCGGGCAGATGTGGCGTGCTTTGCTGGCACACTTTTCAGGAGAATTCCAGGCGAAGTCTCCTGTTTACGACAAGTACCGCCACAAGGTAGATAGCCGACGACAGGCATACCGCCCAGGCGACTCCGGTAATTTCAAGATAGTGCGCCAAAACATACGCCAGTACGAACAGTGAAAGCGCCTGCAGTATTTTGGGCACTAAATAGATTTTTGGCCGGTTGAACGAAAGACCCTTGATGGTAAGCTGCTGGCCGAGATTGAACAAGCATAATCCCAGCGCAATGATCCATAACATGTTGTGGTATTCAGCAAAGGTGGCATTCGTGAGGATTTTGATCAAGGGTTCGCTGAATATGTATGCACCGAGCGTAATCACCGTTGCCACGAGGCAGGAAACCAGGGTTGTTTGCCGCAGGAGCCTTCCGCTGTTTTCCAGCTGTGACCTGCTCGTCATGGCTCCGGCCCGCTCGAATACTATCGGAACGATAAGTTGACTGACCATGGTGAAGAATATGGAAACCGGTGAAGCGGCGATCTGGTAAATGGCGGCGTACACTCCGACCGCGCTGGAGCCGAACAATCCCTGGAGTATCCAGCGGTCAGCATAGAGACTGAAGGAGGCAAATACCGCAAAGAACAAGAACGATGTGGCGTAGACCGCAAACTCTTTGAACGTCTGTTTTTCCTGAAGGGGATCCGCTTTTGGAGCGTGCCAGTTCTTGCGAATTGTTTCATTTTTTAACGCGAAAACCCTCTGGGAAATTGTTACCAGCAGTGTGCCGATCAGGTAGCCGAGCAAGGCAAAACAGCCGCTTTTACTGAAGAGAAAAAGCAGCGCAATGGATAGTCCTATTCTCAGCCAGACGTCCGCGCCTTGATGCAAAGCGACAATCTTCCTTTGGCGGATGGCATTTTGCAGGGAGATGAATGATACGTTGATGCCGCTCGTCACTCCGTACAGGCAGGACAGCAAAACAATCAGCCCCCAGACAGCAC
>JAJZQA010000386.1 GCA_021810985.1 Deltaproteobacteria bacterium | reverse complement strand
CCTGATTGCGTTCGGCGTCGTGCCGCACATGATCTTCGTGGTGGATTTCGTTGCGCGCGGCCTGCACCGCGGCATGGCCGCGGGGGCGGCGTGCTGGGTGGCGTTCGGCCTCGGCGCCCTGGTCGGTTTATACCCCACATAACGGACGAGTGTCAACCTTAAATGAAACATTTCTGTAATGCGACTGTTGAAAAAACTCTGTAACCAGCTAAAGTATCGACACTTCAGACCAAACAAAGCTGTGTCCATCCGGAAAGTCTCCGCAAAAATCAATTAGCGATTTGGAGCCGGACAACAACCGCATCGGTGGAGATAGATCTGAGATTGGCGGGGAACTCAAGTTTCTTTGACAGTCTTTTACTACTATCAATATCCTGAAGCCGGATTTCTTCCGTCCGGACGGAATTTAGCCGCGCCATGACCGAATCAGGCCCCTCCAACATGACTTCGGAAGGAACCACGGTTACCGCGCGGAGTCGTAGCCCAGCCGGCAGCCTACCGGTAAGCCGCGGATTTACCCGTACGAGTTTACGAACTTTCTTCTCCATGGTTATGCGAAGCGAAGAAGGATTGATTCGGGTGATTACAACTCCTGAGGGCAAGGTAAAATCTTCTTTTTTGAAGAGAATTTTATTATTCCCGACACGGGTTTTCGAGAGGTCGATTTCGGCGGCAAGCTCCCCTTCCTTCGGCAGCTGGATCAGGCTCGAAAAGGTTTTGAGCTGCAGCTCCACCTCTTCGGCGGAAGAACTCCTCAATAGAAGCGTTTCCGGAGAATTACGAAACTGAACAGGTGCGGTTACGGTGACAATCTCGCCCTGTCGGGCCGTGACAATCAGCCAGCAGATAAATACCAACGCAACGGTTGCAAGCTTCGGCCAAAAATTTCCGAAGATCCTCTTTACCATCGTTATGTGAACTTCTTCGCGAACGGGAAGCAGCAGCAGGCTTTCAAGACGAGAGGAAAGCTCCTCCGCCGTATTGATTTTCTCAATTGTATGAGCAAGTGCCAGGGAAACCTCTCCCCGCTCTTCAGAAACAATGACCACCGCGGCATCGGAACGCTCGGCAATTCCAAGACCCGCACGATGCCGTGTTCCGAAGTGCTGAGGAATGGACGGGCTAGATGAAAGAGGCAGATGACACGATGCGGTAACCACTCTACCGTTACTGATAACCAATGCACCATCGTGCAATGGAGAACCATCCTGAAAAATACAGCCGATGAGATGTCCATTGACGGAGCTATCCAGGGGAACACCATTGGTAATATATTCAGCAATGGGCTCGCTTCTCTGAAAAACGAGTATCGCTCCAGTTTTAGAGGCTGCAAGTGAAAATACCGCTAAACTGAGCTCGGCAAAATCGAATGATAGGCTGGAATCCTGGCGTCCGAAAATACGACGTAACGGACTGATCCGGTACAGGGCTTGCCGTATTTCCGCTTGAAAAATAACGATAATCAGCACAAAAATTACCGTGCCCAGTTCCTGAAGTATCCAACTGGTCATGAAAAAACCGAGGTTTTTGGTAATCAGGTACACCACCCCGAGAGAACTCAGGCCAATAACTACCTGAAAGGCCTTCGAGTGTTTAAACCAGCTGTAAAGCTGGTACACAAGAAAACTCATAATGATGATATCGGCAACATCCTGCCAGCGGATCAATGCAAGCACGGGCAAACCTCGACTCAGGTTAAGGTGCGAATCAAATCAGCAACTTCTTGATTTCGGATAGTTTCAGATGCCAGGAGTTTGACGGACTCCTAACTGCCGGTGAAGGGCAGCACAAAACGCGTCGAGGTAATTGCTCTCGACAGGAAAAGCATTATGTCCGGAAACAAACGGAATACTATTTTCCGTCCCCATATGCTACTATACCGACGAATTCCGCTTAGCCGGAAAGAATCAGGCAGCGCTATCGAGAGGGAAGCTTAGTATGCTGGTGAAGGAATCAAAAAGTGATCAGGTCCGGGAAATGTTCATGAAGATCGCTCCCCGCTATGACTTTCTAAACAAATTGCTCAGCCTTGGAATAGATAAACGCTGGCGGAAGTCCGCAGCCAAAAAGATCAAAAGCCGTCTTGGAGGACGGGTACTCGACATCGCCACAGGGACCGGTGACATGGCACTGGAAGCTGCAAAAACCACAGACAACACGGTAAAAATTATCGGAGTTGATTTTTGCTCAGCAATGGTGGAGATCGGCCGGAACAAACTTGACGCATCGCTGCTTAGTAACAGGGTTGCGCTCGGAGTAGCATCCTGCGAGGCCCTGCCCTTTCACAACGACACGTTCGACTCCGCCACGATCGCCTTTGGGATCAGAAATGTTGCTGACAGAAATCACGGTTTACGGGAAATACTGAGGACACTTCTTCCTGGTGGCAGAATAGTTATTCTGGAATTCTCCAACCCCAAATCCCGATTATTCAAAGCGGTGTATCATTTTTACTTCAGACGTCTTCTACCGGCAATTGGCGGCATGTTCTCCGACTCAGGCGCCTATCGCTACCTGCCCGATTC
>JAJZQA010000385.1 GCA_021810985.1 Deltaproteobacteria bacterium | reverse complement strand
TCGGAAGCGCTGGCGATAGTAGTCGCCGCAACCTGTCCTGGCAAGGTATCCGCTATCGAATGAGACAACGGCCACAAACTGATAAGTACCGCAAAAAGTAGTATTTTCATAGGTTTTTCCTTCCTCGTAAACTCTTGGCAAGTATCGAGGGGAGGCGTTTTCAGGTGCAAAAGTATAGATAAGAATTATTTGACTGTCAACGGTAAAGGGACACTGCGTCCTGGCGGCAAACCATGCCGCTTACCCACAACTTACCGGGGCTGAATAGGGGGTCAGTCACTTTCCCGCGGCCAGAATCTTTTCTCAAGTTCCTCGAGCAGAGGCGTAATCGACTCGGCATTTTTGGCGGAAAGCGAAATGGCGCCATAACGTTTCGCCACCTGCTTTGCTTTCATGAAAGCAAGAATATCCTCTGATTTCAGGGCCGGCAGCAGGTCGCTTTTGTTGAAGACCAGCAGCCGGGGTTTTTCCGAAAGCCGCAATTCATCAAGGATTTCTTCAACCTGGCGGATTTGTTCCTCAAAGCGCGGGTTTGAGCAATCCACCAGGTGCAAGAAAAGATCGGCATCCCGCAACTCCTCAAGTGTCGCTTTAAAGGCTCCCATCAGTGACTTCGGCAGGGAACGGATGAACCCGACCGTATCGGTGATGATTATTTCGCGCTCCCGGGGAAAACGAAGCCGGCGCGTTGCCGTATCCAGAGTAGCAAAAAGCAGGTCTTCCGTAAATACGGCACTTTTGGTGAGGGTGTTGAGAAGCGTTGACTTTCCGGCATTCGTATAGCCGACAATGGAAACGATCGGGACCCCGGCTTTAACCCTCTTTCTGCGTCGCTGGTCACGCCCGCGGGACAATTCCTTCAACTCCCGCTCCAGTTTGGCGATCCGGTCCCTGACCCGTCTCCGGTCGATTTCAAGTTTCGTTTCCCCGGGACCACGACCGCCAATCCCGCCCATGAGCCGCGACATCTGTACTCCGCGACCCGTGAGTCGCGGTAGGATATATTTCAGCTGAGCCAACTCCACCTGCACCTTCCCATCAAGACTGACGGCCCTGCTCGAAAATATGTCCAGAATAAGCTGGCTCCGGTCGATCACCTTCAACTCGGTAATCTCCGAAATGGAACGTACCTGGGCGGGAGAAAGTTCCTGATCAAAGATCAACAGAGTCGCGCCTAGCTGCAAGGCCCTGATGATGACCTCGCGAATTTTCCCTTCACCCATCAGATAGCGGGGATTCAGGTCACGCCGGTGCTGCACCAGAGTATCAATAACCTCAACCCCGGCGGTCCGGGCCAACTCCCGCAACTCCTCCATGGAGTCCTGTACTTCCGGACCGGAAGACCGGGTAACCGAGACCAGAATTGCTCGCTCACCACCGCCGTGGACCTCGAAGGCCGCCGGCATGGACTTCTCCAGGGAACTCTCCAAGGAGGGAATAAATTCGAGCAGATCCCGCTGGAAGCGTTCAAGCGGACAAGGCACATCAATCTGACAGGGAGTTGTACCGCGGGGGTCCGCGGAGAGGTGGGCAGTCTGGATGAAAATCGACTTTTTTCCGGGACTCAGGAGCAGTGCCGCGATGAGATCAAGTCGAAGCAGCGCCAGATCGGTCAGGTCGTCTTCGCTCAGAGCTTCGCCTTTCAGGTGGGTGTGGCACAACCTCAAACCACGCAGGCGCTTCTTCCCCAGGGGATAGTCAGTCAACTCCGGGATATACAACTGGCGCTCATCGCCAACCAGCACATATTCAACAAGACCGATGCGATTTATCAGGACACCGATCTGGCGTCCCGTTTCTTCTGAAAGCTCCGCCATGCGCATGGCGAGTTCAGGTGTGATCAGATCAGCGGGAGGAACCCGGCGACGATAGAGCCTCTCCAGAGCACTCAGATGACTCGGTTTCAGTCCGGCAAGATTGCCAAAGAGTTGTCGGATTGTGAAGTCCTTTCTCAGTTTCGGGCGTCTGGTGCGAGTAATTGCCCAAGAAAATACTGTGGTTGAATTGGCTCCCGCGCAGAAGAGAAAAGGTTCCGGAAAGGAGTACATTCAGACCTTTCCGGAACCTATTCAGCTTCCATCAATGAGAAGATTGGCACATCACATGCCCATGATATTGTAGCCGCTGTCCACGAAATGGACGCCGCCCGTAACCCTCCGTGAAAGGTCGCTGGCAAGGAACAAAGCGGCATTTGCGACATCACGCTGTTCGATATTGCAGCGCATGGGAGCCCGAGCCTCGATATGTGCGGCAATTTGATGAAACCCGCCAACACCTGACGCGGCGAGGGTTTTGACCGGTCCGGCGGAAATAGCGTTTACCCGGATACCGTCAACTCCGACGGCCTCGGCAAGGTAGCGGACATTTGCCTCCAGGGCTGATTTTGCAACCCCCATGACATTATAGTTCGGGAAGACCTTTTCCGCTGCATAGTACGTCATGGCCAGGATGCTACCGCCCCTGTCCTTCATCAGCGGGTACGCTTCCCGGGCAAGTGCAATCAATGAATAGGCGCTGATATCCAT
>JAJZQA010000026.1 GCA_021810985.1 Deltaproteobacteria bacterium | reverse complement strand
ACCCTGCCGTCTCCGGTCTGCATGGCCATCTTCAAGATCGAACCGCTCAAGGGCGCGGCCCTGATAACCATGGACAGCAAGCTGGTTTTTACTCTCGTGGACAGTATCCTCGGGGGGACCGGGGCTCCGGCAGCGACGGAGCAGAACCGCATGTTTACCTCCATTGAGGTCCGGCTCATGGAAAAGATCGTGAAGGATGTGTTGGCGGATATGGAAAGATCCTGGACCCATGTTGTCCAGGGAACCAAGATGAACCTCCTGCGCATGGAAATGAACCCCCGGCTGGTGACCATTGTTCCCCCGGAATATCAGGTCATTACCATGTCCCTGGAAATCCAGGTGGAGGAAGTCACGGGAACCATGGAGTTCGCGATTCCCTACATGACCATCGATCCGGTGCGCGACAAGCTGAAGGTCGGAACCCAGCTGGACAGCATGGCCATTGATCCCAAGTGGCATTCCCGGCTGGCCGCCGAGCTGGTTGAGGCGCCGGTGGAACTGACCGTCGAGTTGGGCGAGACCGGCATCACCCTGAATGATCTCATTAATCTTTCCATTGGCGATACGATCATCCTCAGCAAGGATTGCCGGAGCGAGTTGAGCGTCAAGATTGAAGGGATTGAGAAGTTTACCGGCTTCCCGGGCGTGCAGGGCGGTAACAAGGCGATTCAGATAACGAGCGATTTGCTTCCATAGAATTTTAAAGGGGCTGCCAGAACAGCCTGATTTTCGATAGACATAGACAACAGGAGGTCCCGCGTGAGCGATATATTGGAAAGCACAGAGCAGAAGAATGCCGGCCAGGAGAAAAGGAATCTTGATCTGATCCTCGATATTCCCCTTCATCTGACCGTGGAACTGGGACGGACCAAGTTACTGGTAAAGGATCTGCTCCAGTTGAATCAGGGCGCGGTGGTGGAGCTGGGCAAACTGGCCGGGGAACTTCTTGATGTTTTCGTGAATTCCAAGCTGGTGGCCCGCGGTGAGGCCGTGGTGGTGAATGAGAAATTCGGTGTCCGCCTGGTGGATATCATCAGTCCGGCGGAGCGCGTGGAGAAAATCGTATGAGAATGTTTCCGGTTCTCCCGGTGCTGTGCCTCCCAGGGGCCGCATATGCAGCGGAGGGGACAGGCACGGGCGGGTTCAGTTTTATTTCCGGCTTTTTCCAGATGGTGGCTTCCTTGTCGATTGTTGTCGGCTTGATCTATCTTGCCTACTATCTTGCCAATCGCTTTCTCAAGGGAAGCCTGATGAAAAAGTCGGTGCCCCGCTATATCCGGGTGGTGGAGAGTCGCTTTCTTGCCCCGAAAAAGTCACTCATGCTGGTGGAAGTGGGCGGGGAATACCTGCTGCTCGGTTCCTCGGATTCCGGCCTGAGCTTGATCAAGCAGGTCGATATGCTGGAGACCATTGAAATTGTCGAGGAATTGTCCGCCACGAAAAAGCCCGCGGCTTCCTTTCCTGACGGTTTTCGCTTCGTCATGGACATGATCCAGAAGGGCAGGCGGTTCACGATTTCCGGAGAAAAGGGTGGGGTCAGGGCGTGAGATTGAAAAGATTTTCCCTACTTGCCGTCCTGGTCTGCCTCGCGGGGCTGGTCTTCGCGTCAGCGGGCTTTGCCGAGCCCTTGAGTGTGCCGACGGTCAGTGTCGGATTGGGCAAGGTTTCCAAGCCGGGCGATGTGTCGACCGCGCTGCAGATCTTCCTCATGATTACGGTCCTGTCGCTGGCGCCCGGACTTCTGATCATGACTACCTCCTTTACCCGGGTGGTGGTGGTGCTGTCGTTTCTGCGCGGCGCCATCGGCACCCCGCAGGCACCGTCCAATCAGATCGTCATTTCCCTGGCCCTGTTCCTGACCTTTTATATCATGAGTCCGGTGTGGCAGCAGATCAACACCCAGGCATTCCAGCCGTACAAAGCCGGTCAGCTTACCCAGGAACAGGCATTGGACAAGGCGGTGATGCCGATCCGGAAGTTCATGCTTTCCCAGGTGCGGGAAAAAGATCTGGCCCTGTTTCTGAGTCTGTCCAAGATGCCGCGGCCAAAGAATGCCAATGAAATCCCGACCCTGACCATCATCCCGGCCTTTATGATCAGCGAATTGCAGAGCGCCTTCCAGATCGGCTTCCTGATCTATATCCCGTTTCTCGTGGTGGACATGGTTGTTGCTTCGGTCCTGATGTCCATGGGTATGATGATGCTGCCGCCGGTGATGATCTCGCTGCCCTTCAAGATCCTGCTGTTTATTCTGGTGGATGGCTGGGCGCTGGTGATCGGGTCGATTGTGAAGAGTTTCGGATAGAAAAACAGGTAGAAGGCTGAGGGCTGAAGACTGAAGGTTGAAGGCTGCGAATAAAACCTTCAGCCTTCAGTCTTCAGCCTAAACACCTCTTTCAAGAAAGGACCTCCCCATGACCCCGGAACTGGTAACCCAACTGGCCCGCAGGAGCTTTGAAGTAACCCTGATGCTGGCTGCTCCGCTCCTGATCTTCAGCCTGGTGATCGGTCTGATCATCAGTATCTTTCAGGCGGTCACCTCGATAAACGAGGCAACTCTGGCCTTTGTGCCGAAGATTGTCGCGGTCATGCTGGCAATGATCGTCTTTTTCCCCTGGATGATGAGTTATATGTCGGATTTTACCCGTGAGATCTTCGCCTTGATTCCCAACCTGAGATAGCCGGCCATGTTCCAGCTTCCCGCGTTTCTTACCATTCAGGACTTCACGCTCTTTACCCTGGTGCTCGGCCGTCTGGCCGGAATCTTCAGTGCCATTCCGCTGTTTGGGGGAGAACGGGTGCCGATGAATATTCGGGCATTGGTAACGCTGTCTCTGACCCTGGTCTGTTTCCCGGTTCTCAAACTTTCCCCTGTCACCCTGCCGGGCGATTTCCTCTCCCTGTTGCAGCTGGTTGTTGTCGAAGCTCTGATCGGAATCACCCTTGGCCTTGTGGCAAAGTCGGTGTTCGGTGCTGTCGAGTTCTGCGGGCAGGTGATCGGCATGCAGATGGGGTTTTCCATGTCGACCCTGTTTGATCCGGCCATGGGCCAGGTACCGCTTCTGTCAATGTTCCAGACGCTGATTGCCTCGCTGTTATTCCTGACCTTCGGCGCTCATCATCTCTTCATCAAGGCCATGGTGGACAGCTATACACTGATCCCCTTGGGCGGCTGGCACATGAGCGGCCCCCTGTTGAGTTTTCTGATTACGCTTACCTCCGGCATCTTTGTTCTCGGGATCAAACTGGCGGCGCCGGTCATGGTTTCGCTTCTGGCCACCACGATTGTGTTGGGTGTCATGGCGCGCTCCTTTCCCCAAATGAACATCTTTGTCATCAGCATGCCGCTCAACATTGCCATCGGTTTTTTTGCCCTTGGCTTGTCGCTCCTGGTTTTCATTCACACCATTGAGATCTCCTTCGGAGCAATGGCTCTTCAGATTACGTCGATTTTCAAAATCATCTCGCAGGGCTCCTGATGTCAGAAGCGGATAAACACTCAAAAACCGAACAACCGACCTCAAAAAAGCTCGATGAGTCGAGGAAAAAAGGTCCTCCGCCCCTGAGTCGCGATATGACGTCGACCATCACCCTGCTGGTTTCGATGGTGACGCTCTATACCCTGGGCAGTTACATGCTGACTTCTCTGAAAGAAAACACTCGTGACCTGCTTGGCGGCATGGGCGCGATTACGCTTACCCCGGCGACTGTCAACAGTATCCTGATGCAACAGGTCTTTTCCGTCGGCGCGGTTCTGGCCCCGTTTCTGATCATGGTCATGGTCGCTGGAGTCGTTGCCGTGGTCATCCAGGGCGGGGTAGCCTTTTCCACCGAGAAACTCACCGTTAAGTTTGAGAAAATCAATCCCCTCGAAGGTATCAAGCGCCTGGTAAAGAAAGAGGCGGCCGTCGAGGCTCTCAAGTCCATTATTAAAATAATGATCGTGGGATATGTCGCGTATAAAATCCTGCGCGATGAAATGGATGCGATACTCTACCTGACTGAAACCGATATCAACGGAATTTTTGTCTTAATCAGCCACATCGCGTTCAAGATCGTCATCCACACCTGCGGGGTCATGATCGTGCTGGCGATCCTCGACCTTGCCTTTGTAAAATGGAATTACCTCCAGAACCTGAAAATGACCAAGGAAGAAGTGAAGCGGGAGCACAAGGACAGCGAAGGCGATCCGCAGTTGAAGGGCAAGATCCGCAAAATGCGTTACGAAAGGGCCTTTCGCCGCCTCAAGCAGATTATCCCCACCGCTGATGTGGTTGTCACCAACCCGACCCACTTCGCGGTTGCCGTGAAATATGACCGGAATAAAATGGCCGCCCCGGTCGTCATCGCCAAAGGCGCCGATCATCTGGCCCTCCGCATCAAGGCAATGGCTCGGGAAAATAATGTCATGCTGGTGGAAAACCGGTTCCTGGCCCGGGAACTATATGCTCAGGTCAAGGAGGGGCAGGAGATCCCGGAGAGCCTCTATGTCGCGGTTGCGGAACTCTTGGCCTATGTCTACGGGCTGAAAGGGAAGACCTTCTGATTTCCGCATATAACTCAGCAATATTTTTCCCCTAGACAAAACCTTGACTCGATGATTTTCAAAATACTGTCTCTTTCCTTCTTTCCTCCGTTTTTTTCAATACGTACCTCCCTCCTGAATCCTCTTTGTATTCTCCGGATGCAGCAATCAAGCACCTTCCCGGCAATTTGTCGAATCCTTTCCGAATCCTGGTGACGCGGGTCCCGTCTGGCACAGAGGTTGCTATTCTAAGGCAAGGGATAAAATCTTCCAGAGATAACAGGGTAGCGTGAATGGCTTCAGCGGCGGCAGAGACATCGAGTTTCCGGAAAAATTCCGACATCTATATGGCACTGGTCCTGATCGGGATTTTGGCCTTGATGATCATTCCGCTGCCGGCCTTTCTTCTGGACATCTTTCTGGCGGCCAATATCACCATTGCCCTGGCGATTTTGCTGGTTGGTCTGTACACGACGCAGCCGCTGGATTTCTCGGTTTTCCCTTCAATTCTCCTGGTTACCACGCTATTCCGGCTCTCTCTCAACATTGCCGGCACCCGGTTGATCCTCCTGCACGGAAATGAGGGTGTCGAGGCTGCCGGCGCCGTGATCAAGGCCTTCGGCCAATTCGTGGTGGGCGGCAACTACGTGGTCGGCGCCGTCATCTTCCTGATCCTCGTTATCATCAACTTTGTCGTAATTACCAAGGGCGCCGGCCGGGTCGCCGAGGTGGCGGCGCGCTTCACCCTCGATGCCATGCCGGGCAAGCAGATGGCCATTGATGCGGATCTTTCCTCCGGGATCATTACCGAAAAAGAGGCCAGGATCCGGCGGTCGAAGGTTTCCCGTGAGGCTGACTTCTACGGTTCCATGGACGGCGCCAGCAAGTTTGTCCGCGGTGACGCCGTAGCCGCGATCCTGATCATGCTGACCAATATCATTGGCGGTTTTATTATCGGGGTCTGGCAGAAGGGCATGGCATTGGAAGCGGCCCTCACCAACTACACCCTGCTGACCATCGGCGAGGGTCTCGTGGCCCAGATCCCGGCCCTGATCATCTCCACCGCCGCCGGTATCATTGTTACCCGTTCCGCCGACGAAAATAATTTCGGTCATGAGATTACCGGCCAGTTCCTCAACCATCCCAAGGCCTTCTTCGTCTGTTCCGGGGTGCTGTTCTGTTTCGGCCTTATTCCCGGGCTGCCGCATTTTGCCTTTTTCCTGCTGTCCGGTTTGTCGTACCTGGTCGGAAAAATGGCGCGCGAGAAGGCGCAGATTGTTGATGACGAGGAGGATCTCCTCACGCAAGGGACAAGTGATGATTCCGGCGATCAGATCACGGCCATCCGTCCCGTGGATCTGCTGGAGCTGGAAGTCGGCTACGGTCTCGTGCCGCTGGTTGACGCAGCGCAGCAGGGCGAGTTGCTGGAAAGAATCCGTTCCATCCGTAAAACCTTTGCCCAGAAGATGGGTTTCATCGTGCCGCCGATTCATATCCATGACAATCTGCAGCTGAAGCCCCACGAGTACTCGTTCCTGATCAAGGGGGCCAAGGTCGGCGGCAGCAACCTGACCGGCCAGTATCTGGCTATGGACTCCGGTCAGGCAACCGGGACTCTGGAAGGAAGCCGCACCACCGAGCCGGTTTTCGGCTTACCTGCCGTCTGGATCAAAGGTACCCAGAAAGAGCAAGCGCAGATCAGTGGTTACACGGTGGTCGATTCAACCACCATTATGGCCACCCATATCAGTGAAATTATCAAGAAGCACGCTCACGAACTGGTGGGACGGCAGGAACTCCAGCAGCTGCTCGATAATCTCGCCACCAGCTGTCCCAAGGTGGTTGATGAACTGGTGCCGTCGCTGTTGAGCCTCGGTACGGTGCTCAAGGTGATTCATGGACTGCTGAAGGAAAATGTCTCCATTCGCGATTTGAGAACCATTCTGGAAATTCTGGCTGACTACGGCAGTGTCACCAAGGACCCCGAGGTGCTTACCGAATTTGTCCGTCAGGGGCTTGGCCGCTATATCGTCGAACAGTACAAGCAGGACGATGATGTGCTTGCACTGCTGGCTTTGGACCGGCAGGTCGAAGAGGTGATCGCCGAATCGGTACAGCCGTCGGAGCAGGGCGGTTTCCTTGCCATCGAGCCTGGTGTTGCCCAACGCATTTTGCAGAACATCCGGCAGGGCATGGATAAATTCAATCAGACCGGCAGTCATCCGGTGCTGCTCGCTTCGCCGTCGGTGCGGCGTCACGTCAAGAAGCTAACGGAAAGGTTCCTGCCCACCCTGGCGGTACTTTCCCATAATGAAATTCCACCGAACATCAAAATCCAATCCATAGGAGTTGTCAGCGCAGATGCAAACTAGAACCTTTCAGGCCGCAAATATGTCGGAAGCAATGCAACTGGTGAAGGCCGAGCTGGGGCCTGACGCCATGATTATTTCTTCGAAAAAGGAACGCCGCAAAGGGCTGTTGGGATTTTTCAGCAAGCCGGTGTTCCGCATAGTTGCTACGGTTGACAGCCCCCCGCAACGGAGGGTCGCGCAGTATCGCGAAGAACCGGGCCTGGAAGGAACGACCCGTGATGCCTTCCGTGATTCCATGTTGCAACCGCTTGCCCGTGAGTTGAAAGAACTCAGGGAGAGGGTAGACAGCTTGCTGGTCAAGGAAAGCGCTGCCCGTCAGGAGCCGGTTTTGCCGGCGCCGGTCGCCCGGGCCGAATGGGGAGATTCCGCGTCCGCGAGCGATTTTTCCCAACGTGAACCAGTGAATGGTGAAATGCAGGAGTTGAAAAAACTGCTCCTTGAATCGGTTCAGGGTGAGTCCGCGGGAGCATTTTCCGGAATAGCACGGGAGACACGCTTTACCGCCGGGACCCCTGCCTGTGCCGCCCCCGATCGGAACAAGAAAGAACCGGTTTCGTTGGCCAGGGTTTCCGCCACCCTGCATGAAGCCGGACTTGTCGAAACGTCCATTCATGCCTTGCTGGATAAGGTGAAAAGTACGGAAAAGCAGATAGATGGCGAGGAGGAACTCAAGGGGTTGTTGAAAGAGTCTCTTGAGACAACCATCAAGTGTTCGGGCCCCATCAGGCTGAAAAAGAACGGCACCAAAATTGTGGCGCTGGTCGGTCCGACCGGGGTAGGGAAGACCACCACAATCGCGAAACTTGCCGCGCTCTACACGATTGGCCGGAAGGCAAAAATCGCCCTGGTAACCATTGATACCTTCCGTGTCGGCGCGGTGGAACAGCTCAAAACTTATTCCCGGATCATGGGTGTGCCGCTCGAGGTGGCCTCAACGCCGAAGGAGCTGGAAAAAGCCCTTGCCGCGCATACCGACAAAGATCTGGTCCTGATCGATACGGTCGGCAGAAGCCCGAAGGATAAGGATACCATTGAAGGTCTGCGCTCAATGCTGGACTCATCTTTCCCCATTGAGACCCACCTTTGCGTCGCTGCCACTACGCGGGAGCGGGAGCTGAGAGGCATCGTCGAGAGCTTCGGCGCGCTGCCGGTCAGCAGGCTGCTCTTTACCAAACTTGACGAAAGCAGTTCGTTCGGCTCCATCGTAAATCTGCAGCTTGAAAACAAACTGCCCCTCTCGTATCTCACCAGAGGACAGAGGGTTCCTGAAGATATTGAACCGGCAACGGGCAAAAAAGTCGCGGAACTGATTCTCGGCGAAAACTGAGAAGAATTTGTTGGAAGCGCGGCGTCTGGCCGGCAGGGTCTACCCGGCGGCAGCGACGCTTCCCGTCCAGTATCGGAGTCACTATGAATACTCTTGCAAAGGTCTACGAAACAGAGTGCCAGCTGAGCACTCACCAGAACAGGGACGAGCTGGTATTATCCCACCTTCCGCTGGTGAAATACCTCGTGGGCAGGATATCTTCCAAGCTTCCGCCACATCTCGACCAGCAGGATCTCATGAGCGTAGCGATGATCGGTCTGATTACCGCGGCTGAACGCTTCGATCCACGACGCGGGATCCTGTTCAAGACTTTCGCCGAAAAGCGGGTCATGGGCTCCATTATGGATGAGCTGCGCGCCCAGGACTGGCTGCCCCGGACCCTGCGCGAAAAATATAAACGCCTCGAACATGAATTCTCCGTTCTGGAGCAGAAACTCGGCCGTAATCCCAGCAGCGAAGAGGTGGCCGCGGCCATGGGCATGGATCTGGAAAAGTATTTCCAGCTGATGGAAGAGGTCCATTCCCTGTCCTTCATGAGTCTGGAGGATTTTCATGAGGATGATGAGGGTAGCTCCTTTGGTTTCCTGAATTTCCTCTCGGATAACGGCGCGGAAAATCCTCAGAATCAAATGATGGCGAAACAGCTGCTTCAGGTGCTCGGCGAGGCAATCGAGTCGTTGCCGGAGAAAGAACGGCTCGTGGTAACCCTCTACTACTATGAGGAACTGAATCTGAAGGAGATTGGCGAGATCATGAGTCTCACCGAGTCGCGGATTTCGCAGCTGCACAGTCAGGCGGTTATCCGGCTGAAAGTCAAAATGAAGAATATGGCAAGCTGAGCCATTGTTGAAAGAGGAGACCTCTCATGAATAGCGGAATCTATGGCGCCATTTCCGGAAATCTGGCGATGATGAAACAATTGGATGTGCTGGCGAATAATCTGGCCAACGTCAACACCCCCGGCTACAAGAAGGATTCCATCACCTTCGAGGCCGTCATGACGGCCTCCGTTCTGCAAGGGACTGAAGGTTCCGCGGACTCGCCGGCGCTGGCCACGGAGAGCTACGCCATCGATTTTTCGGCCGGGGTGGTGAAGGTGACCGGTAATACCTTTGACATTGCCCTTGACGGTGACGGGTTTTTCGCGATCAACACCCCGCAAGGGAAGGCCTACACGCGGCAGGGGAATTTCAAGCTGGATGCAAACAGCAGGCTGGTGACCTCGGATGGCTACGAAGTACTGGGTAACGGCGCTCCGATCGTTATCAACGGCGGCAGTGTCTCCTTCGAGGCAAAGGGCAAGATTTTGGTGGAAGGTCAGGAAACGGGAACCATCGATGTGGTGGATTTCCCGCGGCCCTATGATCTGAAAAAAATCGGCAGTGCTCTCTTTATGCCGAACGACACAAATGAAACGCCGCAAGCGGCGAGAGATACGCTTGTCAAGCAAGGGCATCTGGAAGGGTCGAACGTAAATCCTCTTGAAGCAATGGTGCGGATGATAGAGACGACGCGCTCCTCCGAGACCTGCCAGAAGATGATTCAGAACTATGACCAGATGACCGGTAAGGCGGTCAATGAGCTGGGGAAGGTGTAGAGAAGCAGGATCGAGGATTTAGTGTTAGAGGTAAGAATTAAGGGTCTAGGATTCAGGATATAGGGAGGCGGTATTATGATCAGGGCTTTATGGACGGCGGCTTCGGGGATGCAGGCACAGCAGATGAATATCGACGTGATTGCCAATAACCTGGCCAACGTCAATACCAGCGGCTTCAAGAAGAGCCGCGCGGATTTCCAGGATGTGATGTATCAAAGTATCAAAACGACCGGGGCGCCCTCGACCAATTCCACCCAAGCGGCGGGTATCGAGATCGGTCTCGGCACGACGCCGGGGTCGGTTACCAAGGTCTTTACCGCTGGTAATATCACCCAGACCGGGAGTGAACTGGACCTGGCCATTGAAGGTGATGGTTTCTTCCAGATCCAGATGCCGGACGGCACCACCGAGTATTCCCGTTCCGGCTCATTCAAGAGGGACGGACAGGGGCGGGTTGTCACCGTTGACGGAAATCCGCTCATGCCGGAAATGGTAATCCCGAGCAATGCAGACAAAATTTCCATCGGCAGCGATGGTACCGTTTCCGTGACGCAGGCGGGTGAATCCGGATCAACCACCGTCGGCACCATCCAGCTGGCCACCTTCCAGAACCCGGCGGGACTTTCCAGCCAGGGCCGGAATCTCTATCAGGTTACCGATGCTTCGGGTGATGCCACCACCGGTACCGCGGGACAGAACGGCATCGGCACCATCAGTCAGGGCTACCTGGAGATGAGTAACGTCAATGTCATGGAAGAGATGGTCAACATGATCGTCAGCCAACGGGCCTACGAGATCAATTCCAAGTCCGTTCAGGCAGCCGACGAGATGCTTCAGCAGGCCAACAACATGAAGCGGTAATGGCAGAAGGTAGGGGAAGAGAATGAAAAAGTTCAGCGCAGTTCTCATGGTACTTGTCCTGGCCTGGTGCCTCGGTGGTTCCGCCACTGCCGATGCCGGCGGCACGACCCTCAGCGCGAAGAAGGTCCGCGCGGCGGTACAGGACTATATCCTGGACAGAACCCGGGACAGCGGCATGGAAGTCAGGATCAAACGGATTGCAATCGAGAACGATATTGTCATCCCGGTTGGGAAAGTACGCTACGAGTTTATCGCTCCCCGCCAGTGGGAAGGTTGGGGCCGGACCGTGCTCGGCCTGGTCATCAGGGTTGATGATCAATTGGTCAAAAACATGAGCATTCCGGTGGAAGTAGAGGCCCTCACCGACATGGTTGTGGCCCTCTACCCCCTGCCGCGCGGCATGGTCGTGGAGGCCAGCGATGTTTCATTGCAGAAAAGGGATCTGGCGGAGGTCTCCGGCAAGGTCAGTTTCAACCTGGACGATGTTCTTGGGAAAAGGGTCCGGGTTCCGATCCGTGCCAATATGCCTGTCCGTGGCGACTATCTGGAAAAAGTTCCGCTGGTGAAAAACGGCCAGATGGTCACCATCGTTGCCGAAAACGGGGGGTTGCGGGTGACCGCAACCGGTATGGCCCGTGGAAGCGGAGCGGAAGGTGACTTGATCATGGTCCAGAACATGAACTCGAAAAAGAGTGTCCAGGCCCGGGTGATTGATGCGGGTTCGGTGGCGGTGAATTTCTAGTCCGCCAAGCATGACCGGAAAGTCCTACGAGGTTCCGGCGCGATAGGTGCGAGGTTTCAGTATGAAAAGAACAGTGTTGGCAGTTACCCTGCTCATTAGCGCGGGCTGTGTCTACCCTCAGGTGCAGATGCCGAAAACGGCGGATGAAGAATACATTCCGCCGCCAAAGATCAGTTACTCGAACGGCTCGATCTGGCAGGCGAGTTCGGCTTCGCCGGTGGACGATTTCAAGGCGCGGAAGCGGGGCGATATCGTCACCGTGGTCATTGTCGAAGAGGCCAGCGCCAGCAAACAGGCCTCGACCGGGACGCAACGCGAATCCGGCATGTCGGCATCCATTCCCAACTTCATGGGGCTTGAGACAACTTTTCTTAAGGATAAGCTTGACCTGAACAGCCTCGTCAAGGCCAGTACCAGTTCTGATTTCAGCGGAAGCGGGACCACGACGCGTAAAGATGTGCTCACTGCCACCATCTCCGCCCGGGTTATGGACGTTCTTGGCAATGGCGACCTGAGAATTGAGGGCAGCCGCAGCGTCCGGGTAAACAACGAGGATCAGATCATCATCCTGCAAGGTACGGTACGTCCGCGGGATATCAATCAGGATAACATGATCAGTTCTTCGCAAATTGCCGATGCGCGCATTACCTATTCCGGAGATGGTGTTATCAACGATCGACAACAGCCGGGTTGGCTGTTCAATTTCGTTGACAAGATCTGGCCTTTCTGATGGGAGCGACCATGAAAAGAATTCTGACCATTGTACTGGTTGTCATATTTTTGCCCCAAATCGTTCAGGCCACCCGGATCAAGGATATTGCCTCCTTTGACGGGGTTCGGGACAATCAGCTGATCGGTTACGGGCTGGTGATCGGTTTGAACGGCAGTGGTGACAGTGACCAGACCAAGTTCCCGGTCCAGAGCCTCACCAACCTCCTGGAACGCTCGGGGGTCACGATCAACAGAGCTGACATTACCGTGAAAAATATCGCCGCGGTCATGGTTACGGCGAATCTGCCACCCATGTCCAAGCAGGGAACCAGGCTGGACGTCCTGGTTTCTTCCCTCGGTGATGCCAAAAGCCTGGCCGGTGGAACACTCATCATGACCCCGCTCAAGGGTGGTGACGGGCAGGTCTATGCCGTTGCCCAGGGTCCGGTTTCCACCAGTTCCTTTTCCTATGGCGGACAGGCCGGCTCGGCCCAGAAAAATCATCCCACCGCGGGCCGGGTTCCCGAGGGGGCGCTGGTTGAGCGGGAACTGCCCTATGCCTTGACCAACCGGAGTCAGCTGCGGCTCAATCTGCATCGGCCGGATTTCACGACCGCATCACGTGTCGCTTCGGTCATCAATGGCAAGTTCCAGTCCGCTATCGCCGTGTGCACCGATCCCGGTTCCGTGACCCTGACTCTCCCGGAAAAATATCAGGGTAATACCGTTGAATTTGCCGCTGCCCTGGAAAGCCTGCAGGTCAGGCCGGACATGGTCGCGAAGGTGGTTCTCAATGAGCGGACCGGAACGATCGTGATCGGCAATGACGTGCGTCTTGCCACGGTCGCCGTTGCCCACGGCAATCTGACCCTGACGATCAAAGAGACTCCGCAGGTTTCTCAGCCCGAGCCGTTCAGCCGTGGCGGCGAAACGGTGGTTGTGCCGCGTACGGACCTCAAGGTGAAAGAGGACAAAGGCGGCGGACTGTTTGTCTTGAAGGAAGGGGCCAGCATCGGCGAAGTAGTGAAGGCGCTGAATGCGATTGGCGTGACTCCGCGGGACCTGATCGGTATTATGCAGGCGATCAAGGCCGCCGGGGCTTTACAGGGTGAACTGGAGATAATTTAATTGGTGTTTTCCGGAAACAGACATTTTCCCTCGGTCCTGTAGCCGGTCCGCACGAGAAGCTCCGTGAAAGCCCCGCCCCGTCTTTCTTGAGATCTACTCGGAGTTTCCAGATGAATACTGATTACCGTGGTGTCTGAATTTTGCACAGCCTGTTCAAAAAATGAAAATAAAATGAAAAAACCGCTAAAGTTTTCGAAATTCGGTTCGATAAGGTACCTATATGACGACGATTACAAAACCTGCGATATTTCCTGAAGGGCTGACGCCGAATACGCTGGAAAAAATTGCCGGCGGCGTGAAAAACGGAACGGCAGGCCAGCAGGGCGCCGAGCTGAAAAAAACGACCCAGGATTTTGAGGCGCTTTTTATCGGCATGATGCTCAAATCCATGCGCTCGACCGTTGGCAAGGACACCTTGACCGGAGGCGGTCACGGTGAAGAGGCCTACCGGTCGCTGCTGGATCAGGAATATGCCCAGGAGGCCGCACGGGGCGGAGTACTCGGGATTGGCAGGGCACTCGAAGAGCAGCTTGTACGGCATATAGGACAAAGTGACCCCCATGACTCTCGATCGAAACCATGAAGTTCAGGAAACCAACTCAGGAAGCTTAGGTTCAGCCATGAAAGTTACCACTAGCACCGTTAACAATGGAATAGCGACTCTCCGCGCTGAGACACTCGAAAAAAAGGGCGCGACTGATCTGTCCTCCAAGAAAGCTGCCGCCA
>JAJZQA010000025.1 GCA_021810985.1 Deltaproteobacteria bacterium | reverse complement strand
TCCGGCGACCCGTCCCGAAGTATCGAACCTGCTGATGCTGCTCTCCCTCTCCACCGGAAAATCGCCAGAGACCCTTGCCGAGGAAATCGGCGACAGCGGTTCCGGGACACTGAAAAAAGCGCTGACCGAATCGTTGAATGAATATTTGCGCCCCCTGCGCAAGAGAAGGGCCGAACTGGAACAGAACCCCGACTATATCACTCAGGTTCTGACCAAGGGTATTTCCGGTGCGCGGAAAATTGCCGTGGAAACGCTGGATGAAGTTCTGGACGTGATGAACATGAAAATCTGAAATCCGGTTTTTTAGCGATGTTTAACAGGTTTGCGGTCTAGTTTTACCATTACTGAATTTGGATTGTGCATGAAGATACGGTTTCTCGAAGCGGCGTCAGTGAATATCCGAAACGGCAATGTTGTTACCAGTGAACGCTGGCGAAGCATGTTTGAAAGTCTCGGACATCGAGTGGAGAGCTATTCCGCGGATGGCGGCCAGCAGTGCGACCTGCTGGTGGTTTTCAACGCCTATACCAACCGGCAGGCGATTCGTGATGCCTGGAAGAGCGGGGTTGCCGGCCGGATCGTCATCTGTCTGACCGGAACGGATCTTTACCGGGATTTGCAGGAAGATCCCGCCGCCCAGGATGTGCTGTACCTCGCGGACCAGTTGGTGGTCCTGCAGCCAATGGGCATTCCGGCCTTGCCTGATGCTCTGCACGGCAAGACAATGGTGGTCTTCCAGTCGGCCGCTGCGCCCAGGGCCGTGGTTTCCCGTCATGAGGAGACTTTCGATGTCTGCGGTATCGCTCACCTCCGCAGCGTCAAAGATCCGCTGCGAACGGCCTGTGCGGCTCGCCTGCTGCCCCCTGAATCCAGGCTGCGGGTCATGCATGTCGGCAAGGCACTGTCGGCCGAGTATGAGCAGGCAGCAATTCGGGAAGTGGTGGAAAATCCCCGTTTTCGCTGGTTCGGTGAACAGTCGGCGGCCCGGACCGCCGAAATCCTCATTGGCAGCCGCTTGCTGGTGGTGACCTCGCTGCTCGAAGGTGGCGCGAATGTGGTCTCCGAGGCCATCGTCTCCGGCATACCCGTGCTCGGGACTGATATTCCCTGTCTGCGTGGTCTTTTGGGAGATGATTATCCGGGGCTCTTCCCGGTTGGTGATACCGTCCGGCTTGCCGAGCTTTTGTACCGGGCGGAGGTTGATTCCCGTTTCTATGACCAGTTGCAGGCACGCTGTCGACGGGAGTCGTATAAGTTCGACCCGAAGCTGGAGAAAGACAGCCTGAAGATCCTTCTCGAAAGAATGTTTTCTGATTATTGCCCCGTCGCAGCGACAGGGAGTTTGCAGTTGAGTCAACGTGTGTGTGGCTGATTTACTCTGATTGGTATATAAATAGTAGTCAGTTGCGCTGACTATTGTGTTTGTTTGCCGTTTTCCCGCCTCTATTCTTTTCGCAGATTTCACAAAAAACCACCTAAATACTTAAAACAACAAGATAAAACATGTTTGATGCTTTTTTTAGTAGGTGTCAGTTTTTTTGGCATTCCGCTTGCTATATAGCTTGTTCACCAGTAGGTATTTTTTGTCTGCTCAGGCGGACAGCGTCGAGTATCGAATCATATCGTTTCACCTAAACAGCTGCTGGTTGCTTCCCGCTAGCAACTTACGCAGCGTATAAACCGGAGGAAAAGCTCTATGTGTCGCATTGGCGCCATAAAAAGTCTCAACTATGTGCACCCGAGCAAGGCCTTGCAGCTGATGAATTCTCAGCAGAAGGGTCATGACAACTCGGGATTCGCCATGGTCATGCAAGACCTGGGCGGGATTTTCGAGAAGTACAAGCAATTCCCGACCTTATCCCTTGCCTGTACCGACGAAGGATTGAAGATCGCCGAAGAAATTCTTGCCACCATCGGTTTCCGTCAGGTATTCGAGTGGATTCCGGAAACCAACCGGCAGCCGGGGATGGATATCCAGGCCATGCCCAACTATGTGTTCAGGACCTTCGACTACCCGGAGCAGTTCAAGGACGCACCCCAGCGCGAAAAAGAAGAACTGTTGACGAACACCCGTCTGCAGCTCCGCTTTGCCATGGAGAGGGATCAGATCGGCTTTGCCTACTCCTTCTGGCCGGACGTCATCACCCTGAAGGAAATCGGTGACCCGCGCGATATCGGGACCTTTTTCGGGCTCTGGGAGGCTGACGACTCCTTCACTGCGAAGAATATCACCGCCCAGTGCCGTCAGAACACCAATTACGCCATCGTTCGCTACGCGGCCCACCCGTTTTTCCTCCAGGGCTATGTAACGCTGACCAACGGCGAGAACACCTTCTATCAGAAAAACAATGAATTCCAGGCCAGCCTGAATCCTGCCTACATCGGTTTCGAGTCTGATTCCCAGTGCTTCCTCTATACCATGCACTACATGCACCGCCAGCTGGGCTGGCCGCTTTCCTACTACAAGCACATCATTACTCCTCTGCCCTTCGAAGAGGTGGTGCAGCGTGAAGACAAGGATGAGTTGCTCGCCATCCGGCAGTCGCTGGCCAACCTGGAGATCAACGGTCCCAACACTATTATCGGCACCCTGCCGGACTTCACCATGTGGGTTGTCTGCGATGCCAAGAAGCTGCGGCCGATCGTGGTCGGACACACCGAGGACACGGTGGTGTTTTCTTCCGAGGTCTGCGGTATCAACGAGATCCTGCCGGACAGGAATTGGGAGACCGATATCTATCCCAATGAGCGGGAGATCGTCGTGGTTGATAATAATCTGGAGGTCCAGCGATGGAAACAGTAAAAATAAATGATCTGGCCTGCAACGACCTTCCCTGGAAGGTAATTTACGACACGGAGCGCTGCACCTTGTGCGGTTCCTGCGTCGCGGCCTGTACCTTTGACGCCATCGCGCCGAAGGTCGAAAGGCGGCGCAAGTCATTCTCCGACACCGAAACCCCTGAACCGAAGATCAAGTTCAGCGCTACCCCGGTGATTGCCCAGAAAAATGTCATAAAAAACTACTGCCGCGGCTGCGGCGTCTGCGAGCGGGTCTGTCCGAACAATGCGATCCGCGCCGAGCGCAACCCGGATTCCCGTTTCCAGGTAGTCTATCAGGCGGCAACCGGAACCGGCCCGAAGCGTGGCGGGCGCAATAATCTGGAAGTTGCGGCCCGGACCCTCGATACCCTGCGCGTCGGCCGCATTTCCCAGATGACCGACCCGAGCCTCGATGCCCAGCGCCACACTTTCGACTGCCTGGCTCCTCTGGGACGTATCCTGCCGGCAACCTCTCTGCCCTTTTCCGTCGGCCCTGACGGTGCGCTGCACAAGAACGGAACAACTCCGCCGACCCGCTGGATCTACCCGGTCATTATCGGCGACATGTCGATCGGCGCGCTTTCTTGGAGAATGTGGGAAGCGGTGTCGATGGCGGTGGCCTACCTGAACGAAGAGTGCGGGCTGCCGGTGCGCATGTGCTCCGGCGAAGGCGGCATGCCGGTTCGGCTCCTGACCAGTAAATATCTTAAATATATGATCCTGCAGATCGCTTCCGGCCACTTCGGCTGGAACCGTATCATCAAGGCTATGCCGCACATGACCGAAGATCCGGCCGGCGTGCTGATCAAGATCGGCCAAGGCGCCAAGCCGGGCGACGGCGGTCTGCTGATGGCGGCGAAAGTCGCTTCCCATATCCAGGCGATCCGCGGCGTGCCCAAGGCCGACCTGCTCTCACCGCCCAACCATCAGGGCCTCTACTCCATCGAAGAGAGCGTCCAGAAGATGTTCCTCTCCTTCAATGCCGCGTTCAAGTTCCGCGTGCCGGTTGCCATCAAGGTTGCTGCCAGTGCCACTTCGGTCTCGGTCTTCAACAACCTGGTGCGTGATCCGTACAACATCGTCGGCGGTTTCTTCCTCGACGGTATTAACGGCGGCACCGGTGCTGCCCATGAGATTTCCCTCGACCACACCGGTCATCCGGTGGTCAGCAAGCTGCGCGACTGCTACCTTGCGGCGGTGGCCCAGGGTCGTCAGGGACAGATCCCGTTGTGGGCCGCGGGCGGTCTCGGCAAGACCGGCAACCTGGCGGCGGACGCCTTCAAAATGTTCTGCCTCGGCGCCAATGGTGTTTTCACCGGCAAGCTGATCCTGCAACTGGCCGGCTGTCTCGGCAACGATCACGGACGCTGCAATGCTTGCAACACCGGTCTCTGCCCGGCCGGTATCACCACCCAGGAACCGGTTCTGGTCCGTCGACTGAATCCGGACCGGGTTGCGGAAAACATCGTCAACTACTTCCTGGGCATGGATCAGGAACTTCGCAAGCTGATGGCGCCCATTGGCAACTCTTCTCTGCCGATCGGCCGTTCAGACTGCCTGGTCGCAACCGACAAGGCTGTAGCGGACCGACTACAGGTCCAGTACGTCTGCTAAGGAGGAATACATAAAATGGCAGCCTTTATTTCAGGCTTTGATGAACAGAATAAAAGAATCTCGACGCAGCAGCTGCTGCAGAAGATCTATGCCGCTCTGGACCAGGGTGAAACAGAATTCGAAATCCTGGCCTCCGGACATCATGATATCGGCGGTCCTCTCTGGACCAAAGACGGGAAGCCGCTGAAGTTTACCGTCAAAAACCCCGGCCAGCGCGTCGGCGCCTTTGGTCTCGAAGGCACCGAAATCGTGGTGGAAGGACCTGCTCCGGCAGACGTGGGCTGGCTCAATGCCGGCGCCACCCTGACCCTGAAAGGGGACGGCGGCGACACCACCGGACACTGCTCGGCCAGCGGCAAAATTTATGTCGGCGGCCGTGGAGGTACCCGTACCGGGTCGCTGATGAAGCACGACCCGTCCTATGCGCCACCCGAATTGTGGATCCTGAAAAATGTCGGTTCCTTTTCGTTCGAGTTCATGGGCGGCGGTATCGCCGTGGTCTGTGGTTACGATTCCGAGCAGTTCGAGTCGGTACTCGGCGACCGCGCCTGCGTCGGCATGGTCGGCGGCGCCATCTATGTGCGCGGCCCGGTCAAAGGCTTGAC
This sequence comes from Deltaproteobacteria bacterium, assembly GCA_021810985.1. Lineage (GTDB taxonomy): Bacteria > Desulfobacterota > Desulfuromonadia > Geobacterales > Geobacteraceae > RPRC01. Next base: position 9,008 of record JAJZQA010000025.1, on the reverse strand, counting down.
CAAGCTTTGTTGGCAGTTGGATCTCGATGATGCCGATCGGCAGTTCCTGCAGACCAACATGCCGGTCTTCCTGGAGAAGATCGGCCGTCCGCAGTTACTGGCCGAGCTGACCGACTTTTCCCAGTGGAAAAAGATCGTTGCCATGTCCTGGGAAGAGCGTCAACGCAGCGAGCGCATCACCCTGCGTGAATTCCGTACCGGCAAGTGGGTCGAAGGCGGCATCTTCGGCGACGTGGTCACGGACGACTATGATCGTGTGGCCAATTTTGTCAACCCCGGTGATGACCGGCTGAAGGTTCCCCACTGGCAGAACAAGAACTACGGTGCACCGTGCCAGACCGCCTGCCCGACCGGCATCCCGACCCAGGACCGCATCAATCTGCTCCGCCAGGGTAAGATCAAGGAAGCGCTGGAACTGGTGCTGACCTACTCTCCTTTCCCGGCCAGTGTCTGCGGCCAGGTCTGTCCGAACCTCTGTAAGGATGCCTGCAGCCGTCAGTTCATCGATCATCCGGTGGCGATGCAGGAACTGGGCAGATTGTCCCAGGAGGCTGCTCCGCCGGAGAAAAAGCCGGAAACCGGCAAGAAGGTCGCCATCATCGGTGGTGGACCGGGTGGTCTTTCCGCGGCCTGGCAGCTGAGTCTGCTCGGCCACAGTGTCACTCTCTTTGAAGGCGACAAGGAAGTGGGCGGCAAGCTCCGTCAGGCGATCCCGATGGAGCGTCTCCCCCGCGAGATCCTCGATTGCGAAGTTGATCGCATCAAGGAAATGGGTGCGGAGATCCGGACCTCCCAGAAAATCGACGAGAAGGTCTTCAAAAAGCTGCAGAAGGACTATGATGCCCTGGTTATCGCCAGCGGTGCCCATAATCCGGTGGTGATTCCTTTCCCCGGCCACGAACGGCTGGTCAAAGGTCTGGAATTTTTGAAGAGCATCAACAACGGTGAAAATCCCAAGGTCGGTAAAAGGGTCGTGGTAATCGGTGCCGGTAATGCCGGTATGGACGTGGCGCTCGGCGCCTATGCCATGGGAGCGGAGAAAGTGACCGCCATCGACGTGCAGCGACCGGCCGCCTATCAGAAGGAAATCGACCATTTCACCGCATTGGGCGGGGAGATCCAGTGGCCGACCTTCACCGAGCGGATCGATGCGGACGGTCTTCATACCAAGGATGGCCGGCTGATCGAAGCGGACATGGTCATCATCTCCATCGGCGAGCGTCCCGACCTTTCCTATGTGCCCCGGGAATGGCTGACCGATCGCGGCATGATGGATGCCAATGAGTGCTGGCAGTCAACCCGCGCCGAAAAGGTCTTTGCCATCGGCGATACCATCAAGCCCGGACTCCTGACCCATGCCATTGCCAGCGGCCGTGAAGTGGCGGAATATATCGATGCCTACCTCAACGGCTGGGAACTGGTGCCGAAGAAGAAGCCGGTGATGATCCCCCAGGAAAAGTTGAGCCGCGAATTCTTCATGCCGCAGAATCGCGGACGTTTCCGGGTCACCGACGCGAAGAACGAGGCCAGCCGCTGTATCTCCTGCGGAACCTGCCGCGATTGCACCATGTGTCTGGAGACCTGCCCCGAAGGTGCTATCGTCCGGACGGAGAAGGAAGACGGTACGGTGGAATACCACTCCGAGGATAAGTACTGCATCGGCTGCGGCATCTGTGCCGGCATCTGCCCCTGCGGTGTCTGGGCTCTGGAGAAGGTTATCCTGTAAGTATTGGGTGAAAAACCGGCGTGAATGTTTTGTATTCATGTCAGATACGTGAAGAGAGCGGGGCGGGACCAATTGGTTCCGCCCCTTTTTTTGAGTTCCAGGAGTTGATGCCCTCGACAAAGCTCGTCATACCCGCGAAAGCGGGTATCCAGGGTTTATAAAAGTTGTTGAAATTCCGGGATTCCCGTTTTCACGGGAATGACGTGAGTCCGTATTTTTATCTTTTTGCGAGTGAATCAGGAGTTTATTTCAAATTCCCAACGTCGCTCTGAAGAGTGTTGTTATTCAACTGCTTGCTGGTAGACTATTTGCGAATCGAAACAATCACAAACGTTTAAGTTTATTTTTTGGAATTCGCGGACATGGTTGGGCTGGAACTTTCCCGAAGCCTCTCGTAATCGGTCGTCATCCTGTTCACGGAGCAGCATTCTGCCGGGTTTGGCGAAAATCTTACTAACGCCATCCTGCACTAAAGCCGTACGAGAGACTCCGGAAAAGCCCCAGCCCAGCGCTCAACGACACTGATTTTTTTGCAGGAAAACAAGTACTGAAATCGGTAGGTGCTATCCATGGAGAAAATCTGCAACGCACGGCAGGAAAACCTTTATGAGACAGATGCACTGGTTTCCCAATACTGCGAATTCCATTACGGTGATAGTTATTTTGGTGTGGAGAATTATCCGGCCCGCTGTGCCCGCCTCTGTTGCGAGATTATGGCTGGGCGGAATAGGGGGGCTGCCCTTGACCTTGGCTGCGCCGTGGGCAGAGCCAGTTTCGAATTGGCCCGCGAGTTTTCCTCGGTCACCGGCCTGGATTTTTCCCGGCGCTTCATTGCGGTGGCTGCGCGCATGGCGGAAGAGGGCAAAATAGCCTATGAAATTCCCTTGGAGGGAGAGTTGACGGCCCCCGTTGAACGGCGACTGGGCGACTTCAATCTCGACGCTGTCTGCCGGCGGGTAAAATTTTATCCTGGTGATGCCCTGTCCTTGCCGCAAGAATTTTCCGGTTATGACCTGATCTTTGCCGGAAATCTCATTGATCGCTTAAGAACCCCCCGCATATTTCTCTCCGCCATCCACCAGCGTCTCGTCCCGGGTGGCTTGCTGGTTCTAACTTCGCCGTATACCTGGCTCAGCGAGTTCACGCCACGCTCGGAGTGGCTTGGCGGCTTCAGCGCAGGTGGCAGGGATTTTACTACTCTGGATGGGTTAAGACAATCCCTTACTCCTCATTTCACGATGCTCGGCAAGCCCCGGGACATCTCTTTCGTCATCCGCGAGACAGCCCGAAAATATCAGCACAGTATTGCCGAGATGACGGTCTGGGAACGCAGCCGCTAAGCGGCTGAAAATATCAAATTCCTTTCTTTCGTAGGCCGGCAAAATTCACTTTTATAAAAACAATTTAGTAAAACTAAAAGCTGGTTGACATATTATTTCAGATACCGTATATAAATAGTGTTACGAATTTCAAAAAGGTAATACTGTTGTGCGGCATTTGATCGTGCCGGGAGAGGAACTACCTCATGCATATGGCTGATGCACTTCTGTCACCTGCCGTTGGTGGAACCATGTGGGCCGTTTCAGCTGGGGCAATCGCCTATTGTTCCGTTAAAGTTCGTGCTGAGATCGATGATCGCAAGGTTCCGCTCATGGGCGTCCTTGGCGCTTTCATCTTTGCGGCGCAGATGATCAACTTTTCGATTCCGGGAACCGGCTCCAGCGGTCATCTCGGGGGCGGGCTGCTGCTGGCGGTTCTTCTTGGGCCGCAGGCGGCTTTTCTTGCGATTGCCTCGGTGCTGGTGGTCCAGGCGCTGTTTTTCGCCGATGGTGGTCTCCTGTCCCTGGGCTGCAATATTTTCAATCTCGGTTTCCTGCCGGCGTTTGTTGCCTATCCACTCATCTACAAGAAAATTGCCGGAACCCGGCCGGGAAAAATCAGGCTTACCGTTGCAGCAGTTACTGCCGCGGTGGTGGGACTGCAGCTGGGGGCCTTTGGCGTGGTGCTGGAAACGACCCTCTCGGGTATTTCCTCTCTGCCGTTCGAGACCTTTCTGTATCTGATGCAGCCGATCCATCTCGCGATCGGCATTGTCGAGGGGCTTGTTACCGCCGCGGTACTGTCGTTTGTCTACCAGGCGCGGCCCGATATGCTGCCGGCTCCCGCTGCCTCTCCGCGGCACACCCTCCGTCCGGCACGAGCCATGCTCCTCGTTTTTCTTTCCGCGGCGCTGCTGACTTCCGGAGTGCTTTCCTGGTATGCCTCTGCCCGTCCTGACGGCCTTGAATGGGCAATTGCCAAGGTGACGGGCCAGGAACAGCTCGCCGAGCCGCGGTCGGGCATATTTCCCACATTAGCCTCATTGCAGCGGAAAACTTCTTTCTTTCCCGACTACTCCCTGCCGGGGCCAGACAGACCCGCTACCCATGAAGCCGCGGAGCGCGGCGCGGCAGCTTCGGCTTCAGCGGCTGATCTGGGAACCAGTGTCGCGGGAATCGCCGGCTCGCTGGTTACGCTCATCCTCGCATCTTTGGCGGCTTTTCTTTTGCGGAAACGTCCCGGGACGGCCTGATGCCGAATCTCCGGGAAACCGGTTCTCAGCCTGAAGAGGGGAGGCATTCCCCCTTTTTTCGAGCAAATCAATGGCACGTATCGATGCGGCATCCCTCGACATCACCCAACTCGACCGGCTGGCCCTGGGGGACACCTTTCTCCATCGCCTCGACCCCCGGGCAAAGGTCCTGGTCACGGCAGTCTTTATCATCGCGGTGGTCTCCTACGGCAAATATGAAGTAACCGCGCTCGTGCCCTTTGTTCTTTACCCAGCGGTCATGCTGGCGCAGGGGCGCATTCCCTTCAGGGTCATTGCCCGCAAGGCGGTTTTTGTGCTGCCCTTTGCTCTGGCCATCGGTATCTTCAACCCGTTTTTCGATCGGGAAATTCTGGTGCGGCTCGGTCCTCTCAGCATCAATGCAGGGTGGGTATCCTGTGCCGCGATTGTCGCCCGTTCCCTGCTGACCGTGGCCGCGGCGATCATTCTGGTTGCGGTGACCGGCTTCCCGTCGGTCTGCTGGGCATTGGAGCGCTTGGGCATGCCCCGGACATTTGCCGTACAATTGCTCTTTCTCTACCGCTATATATTCGTACTGGTCGAAGAGGGACGGAATGCCTCACGGGCTCGGGAACTGCGTTCGGCGGGCAAGAGGACCATGGGCATGTCGACCTTCGTTTCGCTGATCGGACACCTGTTGCTCAGGACCTGGGAGAGGGCGGAACGGATCCATCGGGCCATGCTGGCGCGCGGCTTTACCGGAGAGTTTCACGCCCGGCGGGAGTTTCGTTTCACCGGCACTGATCTTCTCTTCCTGCTCGGCTGGTCGTCACTCTTCATGGTCATGCGCTACTGGAATGTCTCCCGGATTTTCGGGAATCTTGTTACGGGAATATTTCGATGAGCCATCATATCGTAGAGGTAACGAAACTCAGGCATGTCTATCCCGACGGTACCGAAGCGCTTCGCGGTGTTTCCTTCCGGATCACCCATGGCGAATCGGTGGCAATTATCGGCGCTAACGGTGCCGGGAAATCAACCCTGCTCCTGCACCTGAACGGTCACCTCGTTCCCAGCGAGGGTTCCATCCGCATCGGAGATTATCCCCTTACCCGGACAACCCTGCCGGAGATTCGCCGTACCGTGGGGATGGTGTTCCAGAATCCGGACGATCAGCTTTTTATGCCGACGGTTTATGACGATGTCGCTTTCGGTCCGCTCAACCTCGGAATTCCCCGTGAGGAGGTGGAGCAGCGGGTGCTGGATGCCCTGGAACGGGTAGGTGCCGGCCATGTCAGGAACAAGGCCCCGTACCATCTTTCCGGCGGTGAGAAAAAGCGGGTGGCAATTGCCACGGTACTTTCCATGTCTCCGGACATCCTGGTAATGGATGAGCCAACCAGTGGCCTCGACCCGTGCGCCAGGAGGCAGCTCATGCAGCTCCTCAAGGAGTTTCATCACACGAAAATCTTCACCAGCCACGACCTGGATATGGTGCTCGATGTCTGTGAACGTACGATCGTGCTTCACGAAGGTGAGGTTAGAGCTGATGGGCCGACCCGGGAAATTTTTGCCGATGAACGGCTCCTCCTGGAGTGCCGGCTCGAGAAGCCGCTTTCCATGCAGGGCTGCCCGGTCTGCGGAACTGCTTCGCGGCGCTGAGTCCGGATGCTGTTTGGACGAGTTGACCGGTTTTGAAATTCAACCTATGGAAATGGGCGGAGCACGATTTCTGCCTTAGCTGGCAAGTATATTTTGAAGGTAAAGGAGCTGCGGATGAAGAGAAACTTCTTCTGTGTGCTATCGGTTATTATCTTGTTGCTGTTTTCCGCTCCGGCCTTTTCAGCAGAGAATGTGACAACTCCCTTTCCGGAGACAGTCACCCCGGAGCATTGGTCCTGGCGTGATCTCGATGAGCTGGGCAGGAAGTATGGGGTTTCTCCAGATACGTCCAACCCCGCGGTGGCCGGAGCACAAAGCTACTCCCGAAGAGAGTTGGCGGCAAAGCTCTCGGCCATTCTTGAAAAAGTGCTGGAAAAGTCTGAAACGGGGGGGCGGAATGCCGTCCCGGAGGCTGACTGGGAAAAGATCGGCCGGCTCCATCAGCACCTCAAAGAGCCCCTGACGGAAATGGAAGGATACCAGGCTCGCCGGGATACCATTGAGCGTCTCTTCGCGCCGCAGGAAGAGCCTGCGCATGAGGTTAGCTATGGCATAAAGGGCTTTCTACGGGGCGAAGGGGCAGGAAATTTTCGACTTCCCGATTTTGCCTACAACCCGGGACACGCCGAAGGGCGCTTTCTTTACCGGGTCATTCCGTATGTCTTATGGCATCCGACTGATTACCTGCACATTCACCTGGAGGGGCAGGGCTACGGCTATAACGGCGGAAGCCAGTACCTGGGCAAATACTCTCTCTACCAGGGCTATCTCGAGGGGTTGCTGCCGGGAACCGAGGTCTTTTCCCTCAAGGTGGGCCGGCAGGAACTGGTTTACGGCAGTGCTTTTATCCTCGGGAGCAATTCCTGGTTTCAGGGGCTGACCTTCGATGCCGCACGGGTGCGGGTGAAGCCGCTCCCGGCCTTGACCCTTGATCTCCTGGGTGGCTGGTATGCAACACCCTGGTCGGATGGCGTGAAGGGGAACCTGGTCGGTGGCTATGCCAGCTATGATTTTGGCGCTGGTGCTGTCCTTGAAGCCTATGGATTTAACGATACCGGCGCAGCGGAACACTATACGGGTGAATACCTGAATGTCTGGGGACTGCGCGCCACCGCCTCTTTCGGGCCGGTGACACTGGAAATTGAGCCGGTCTTTGAAAGCGGCCGGACGCTGAACAGTCTGTCCGGCGGAAATGACCGAATCAATGCCTGGGGCGGCCATGCCGAAGCACTTTTTGAGGTGGAGCTGTTCGGTAAAAAGAATTCGTTCTTTGCCGGATATGCCTACGGTTCCGGCGCTAGGGCTGCCGCGGAAGGTATTTCATCCCGGGGGGAATTCCGCAATGCCACTACGGATACTTCTCTCACGGGAGATATGAGCTTCATCGGCGACCTCTCCGGGGTTGATGCCGGTGATCACCATGCCAGTGGTCTGCAGATCTTCAACCTTGGCTGGGGAATCGATTTGGCAGAGAACTTGAACTTTTCCACAGCGTTCCGCTATTTCTATGCCAATGCCGTGGGCGACGGGATCAGCAGACGAATAGGCCTGGAAACGGATTTTACCCTCACCTATGCGGTAACCGACAACCTGTCGCTCCTGGCAGGTTATGACCGCTTTTTTACCGGCAAATTCTTCCGTGATGCAACCGGCAGCGGCGCTGACATTGACTACGGTTATCTGCTCCTGCAATTCGACCTGTCACGGCAGGTACCGCGGGCCCGTGCCGTAAAGTGAGAAGTTAACGGCGGGAAGCGTTCGCAATTCTATGCTTTGTTTCGCATATGGTGTAGTAGTTTTAGGTTGGTATCACTATATCTTGTGCTTTTGCTGAATAAACACATTGACATCCTGTGATCGGGGTGTTAGAAATGCAGCAGACATCTTCAACGGATGGAAGCGAGGAAGAGGGGGGCAAGGCCCCCGCTGCCCCGCAGCCGTAAAGGGAACGAAAGCCCGTTCGCGAGACGCGCGAAAAAGCCACTGGGAGATCCGTTTTTAAATCTGAAACGAGGATTTTTATATCGTTTCCGGATGAAAAACGCCTGGGAAGGCGGGTAAGTAGGTAGCTGCCCTGAGCCGGAATACCGCTCCATTCGCAAGCTTCGGGGGAGGCGCTCATGCCACGGTTCACTCTTTTTTCTCCAGTAGAATATCTGTCCGTTTGCCAGTTCGATCCGCCCGCTCGGGCCAGACTAGCCAGGTAGTGCCGTAGTTGCTGTCATGTGGAATCCTGTTGCCCGGTAGTGCGGATTTGATTTGCGCATGTCCGGATGCAGCGATCTGTTCCGCCCCCCTGTTCTCCGTATCTGCGCACCCCTGATTGTGTGACTGGCGCAATCCGGGCGCTCACAGCATGAGGTGTCCTGATTTCAGCTGGTTATCTCCGAAAGTTTGTGACAGGCTGCTCCTGCCCGGCCCCTGCCGAAGCTTATCAATAGTAAATCCGAAAGACAAATACATTCCGTCAGGTTTCAGACCTGCTGGTGAGGTGATGAAATGAATAGCAATGATACCCAGACAACAGTTGACCGGGACTTTCCCCTCCGTGAGGTAGTGAAACGGGATGGTGCAGCGGTTCCCTTTGTGGCGGAGAAGATCCGCTCCGCCATCGTCCGGGCCGGCGAGGCGACGGGAGAGTACGGCCGCGAGGAAGCCGGTCTGCTGACCAGTCAGGTTCTCAAGGTGCTGCGGCACAAATTCGCGGAGACTGCTCCCCGCATCGAGCAGATTCAGGATGTTGTGGAACAGGTGCTGATCACGTCCAATCATCTGGAGACGGCGCGGGCTTATATTGTCTACCGCGAACAGCACAACAAGCTGCGCCGCGATCGCAAGACCCTGGTGGATGTCGCCTCTTCGGTTAATGAATACCTGGAGCAGTCCGACTGGCGGGTCAACGCCAATGCCAACCAGGGCTACTCACTCGGCGGCCTGATCCTCAATGTCTCCGGCAAGGTTATCGCCAATTACTGGCTCAGTCATGTCTACCCGCCGGAGGTAGGTCAGGCCCATCGGGATGGCAGCCTCCATATCCACGATCTGGACATGCTGGCCGGTTATTGCGCC
>JAJZQA010000384.1 GCA_021810985.1 Deltaproteobacteria bacterium | reverse complement strand
TATCGGCATTCCCTACACCATGCTGGCCGACATCTCCGACGTGTTCGATTCGCCGCTGGATGGCACCTACCGGGTTTACCAGGGGGGCACCAAGCTTGACGATGCCGCCGATTCCATTAACGGCAAGGTGACCATGACTCTCGGTCCCTACGCCAGCCCCAAGACCTTCGGCTGGATCAAGGACAACTATTCGGGCAAGCATGTGTCCCTGCCGACTCCGTTCGGCATTGAAAAGACCGATGCTTTCATCATGAAGCTGGCGGACCTGTTCGGCAAAGAGGTCCCCGAATCCATCAAGGCGGAAAGGGGCAGGGCGGTAGACGCCATGACCGATTCCCACCAGTACATCCACAACAAGAAATTCGCCGTGTACGGCGACCCGGACTACCTGATGGGCTATGTTTCCTTCTTGCTGGAAATGGGCGCCCGGCCGTACCACATCCTCTGCAGCAGGGGGAGCAAGAAGCTGGAGAAAGAGATCCAGGCGCTGCTCGATTCCTCACCCTACGGCAAGGACGGCAAAATTTACATCAACAAGGACCTCTGGCACCTGCGCAGTCTGGTCATGACCGATCCGGTGGACGCGATCATCGGCGACACCCACGCCAAGTTCATCACCCGTGACGCCAAGATCCCCTTGTTCCGCTTCGGTTTCCCGATCTTTGACCGGGTCAACCTCCATCGCTCGCCGTTGGTCGGCTACCAGGGCGTCATCAACATGGTAACCACGATCTGCAACAAGTTCATCGATATCACCGACGATACCTGTGATGACCGGCATTTCGAGATGATGCGCTAGCGGAAATCTGCCAGCAATTGTCTGAAAAAAACAAAGGGACGCTCACAATAAATGGGAGCGTCCCTTTGCTGTTTCGGGGGAATTCCAGAACCTACAGAAGCGAGATTTTTGCGGCAGCGCAACTTTTCCGCTTCTCAATCCGCGAAGATCAACCCTTGAAGCTCATCCTCCGAAGACTGGATGAACTGATCCAGTTCGTCGTCTTTCGCGTTTGCCATTTCCGCGAGAGTAGTGGTTTTCAGGGTGTCGATTTCATAGGAGCAGACATTATAAGTAGAAGAATAAAAAGCGAGATGTTTGTCGTTCTTCAGTCCCATTTTCAGAAGCTGGCGGGCGCCGTTCCGGATACTTTTTAACTTTTCGTGCAAGTCATCCAAGGTTGAGACCGACCAGACGCCCAGATGAATGGGGCTGGAAATATTCCTGACGTCTCCCACAAATTCACCTCGCAGAAGCAGGTCGCGATTCCGCTGAAGATAGGGAACGAAATCCATGTGCTCGGCGAGTTTTCTGTCAGAGGCAAAAAAGTTCCCCGTTTCCGGGTCCATGGTAAATATGATGGTTTTTTCCAAAGCCTGGCCGTAACTTTTGAAGAGAATGCCCTTGTATTCATCAAAGGGCAGGCTGGTCTGCACGAAAGTTTCGTTCCTTTTTATCCGTTTGACGATTCCCAACAGCCAGGACTTTATGACTTCGTCATCGATCCGGCATTTTCTCAATTCCGTTTTGAGGAATTGGAAATCCTTGCCGCCGTACCGGTACAGTAGAATGTTGCGGAAAATGTCTCTGACATTGTTGTAGCGGCTGAAGTAATAGATCAGTTCGTAACTGAAAATCTCCATCTGTCGCAATTGCCAGATGAAAGCGGCGATATTCGTCCGGTTACTTGTTTCATTTATCAGGATTTTTTCGGTGGATTTGATGAACATGACATAACGCGTTTTCAGCTCGGACAGAATTACCGTATCTTTCTGGGTGCTTTTCTTGAGACGCAAGGTCCAGCGGGTTCCTTCGCCCACGGTACTTTCCACGGTAATATTAGCCGGTCCGAAGGTGGAAAAAATCTGCCGGGTGCCGATCCCTTCACCTGTTTTACCCTTTTTGGTGGTTTTGCCGACAAACAAGGGCAGGGTGTCCTCGCCGAGTTGCAGACGCTCCTGTTCAATGCCGATACCGTTGTCTTGAAGTGAGAGGATTACGCTGTCGTCGCTTTCTCTCAGACTGATTTCGATGACGCCTTTTGTATCAGCCTCCCTGATGGCGTCAAGCGAGTTCGAAACAATATTGATCAGCGCCCTGCTGAAGTTGACATAATTCCCGATAACGGCGGGAATTTTCGAACCGAGGACCAGCCGTATCTCGCAGGGAAACTCGGCAACCTCGATGAAGGGAATTACCCGGTCGGTTATCAGTTCTTTTATATGAACTTCATGGAAGGCGGTGATCTGGTCCTCATACATGTTCAGGGTGTTCAGCAGGGCCGTTGTTTCGCGGTTGATGTCTTCAATAACCTTGTTGCAATTGTCTACCGACAGCATGGAGACCATGTCTAAAAGGATTTTCAGCCCCTTCTTGGCATCGTGCCGTACTTTCCCAAGTTCCTCGGCCGTGGAAAAGTCCTTGTTTTTCTCCAGAGAAATTTTCTCGAGAATCGTTTCCGCGGTGGCGGACATCAGATAGAACTTCATCTTGCGATAGACAATGGCTTCTTCGTAGATAAATCCCTTGCTCATGAAGAAATCAATGGAACTGCTCAGTTTCTACCAGACATAGAGGTAGACCTGGGAATCGCCA
>JAJZQA010000383.1 GCA_021810985.1 Deltaproteobacteria bacterium | reverse complement strand
CCTGAGGGCGGATAAAAAGAGGTTTCCAGGCAATGGAACGCGTGCTTGGATACAGTACCCGGCCCAGATCTTCCTTGGCGGGATCTTTGGGCGACGCTGCCGGGTGATGTGTATTCAGAGGGTTGTGGACGATGATGGTAAAAAGTATTGCTGACAGAAAAAAAAATTTGATTGTTTTGGCCATTGAGATTCTCTGTCATGCAAAAGGTTAAGTTTCGTACTACCAACAGGAAAAGGGGCGTAAGGCCCCTTGATTTATGCTTTACCATTTTTTACAAATCCGGTCAAGTGAGTATCTTTCTCACCTGAACAATCCCGATCAGCTGCTATACTGTAGAACTACTACACGTTGGAAATATTTCCTGAGAAACCATGAGGGAGTTACCTATGACAAGCAATAGCGACAAAAATATAACTGCAAATGATCGTATGTATCGCCTTGCCAATGTTGACACAGCAAGCTTGCCGGAGGACGGTGGCCCGGACTTCAATCGATTGATTTTTTCCCAAAGTCCCTATCTGCTCCAACATGCGGAAAACCCTGTCGATTGGTATCCCTGGGGAGATGAAGCCTTTACCAAGGCAAAAACAGAGGACAAGCCAGTATTTCTATCGATCGGCTACGCAACCTGCCACTGGTGCCATGTCATGGAGCGTGAATCCTTTGAGGATGAAGAGGTGGCCGCGGTACTCAATGAAAAATATATCTGCATAAAGGTAGATCGAGAAGAGCGGCCCGATATCGATGATCAATATATGACTGTCGCGCAGCTGTTAACCGGTGGGGGAGGGTGGCCACTCACCATTGTCATGACCGCCGACAAGTTGCCATTCTTTGCCGCCACCTATTTGCCAAAAACCAGCAAAATACAGATGCCGGGGATCATCGAAGTGCTGGATAAAATAGATGGATTGTGGAAAAACAACCGGGATGCGGTGCTTGAAAATTGTTCACAGGTTATAGAGGGGCTCAAGAAAGCCGCGGAACCGCATGCCGGTATCTTGGAAAATGAAGCAGTGCTGTCCAAGGCATTTCAGGTACTCATCAGCGCCTATGACAACGAATCGTCCGGATTTGGCGTGGCACCCAAGTTCCCTTTGCCCCATTACCTGTCCTTTCTCATCCGCTTCTGGAAGAAATCACGGGCCGTCAATGCACTCTGGATGACGGAAGACACACTGAAAATGATCCGCAGGGGCGGCATCTTCGATCAGGTCGGCTTCGGAATTCACCGCTATTCCGTGGACAAACACTGGCTCGTTCCGCATTTTGAAAAAATGCTCTATGACCAGGCAATGATGGTACATGCCTGTCTCGACGTTTTTCAGGCAACTGGTGATTCCCACTATCGAACCACGGCTGAAGAGATTGCAACCTTTGTCCTGAAAGAGATGCGTTCGCCTGAAGGGGGTTTTTATTCGGCCTGGGATGCTGATACAAACGGCGTTGAAGGCGAATACTATACGTGGACTCGACAGGAGATCTTCTCCGCTTTGGATGGAGATGCCGCGGGAGTAATCTGCCGGCTGTTCGACATATCGGAGCAGGGTAATTTTGAGGGGCGAAATATCCTTCACCTGCCGGTTCCCGTACAGGAATTTGCGGACAAAGAAGGTATTCCCCTGGAAATCCTGCGGGAAAATCTTGAAAAGTGGCGAATCACACTGGAAACTGTCCGCTTGGAACGGAATAGACCTCTACGGGATGAGAAAATTCTCAGTGCCTGGAACGGGCTGATGATCTCGGCACTGGCTAAATGTTTTGCCGTTACCGGAGAGATTCGTTATCGGGAAGCAGCTGAATCAGCCCTTCGTTTTGTTACGACACAGTTACGGAACCCGGAGGGACGGCTCCTGCGAAGCTGGTATCGCGGTAATGCTTCTATTCCCGGCTTTCTCGAAGATTATGCTTTTCTCGGTTGGGGTCTGATCCAGCTATATGAAGCCACCCTTGAGCGGGAGTATCTGGCTGCCGCACGTAAAAACTGCAAGGAACTGCTCAAGCTCTTTGCTGACGATGAGCAGTACGGATTGTTTGACTCCGGCTCCGACAGTAAGGATCTTCTGATACGTAAAAAAGGCGGACATGACGGTGTAATTCCATCCGGTAACGCGGTTGCCGCAATGAATTTGATCAAACTTTCTAAAATCGCGGATGATTCGCGGTTTCTGGAGGAAGGGAAGGGAATACTTCGTTCCTTCATCGGCGGTATTGAGGAAAACCCGATAACCGGCCTCCATTTCCTTTCGGCACTTGATTATCTGAGTTGTCCGGAAACGGAAGTAACTTTCTCAGGGCGCATAGATTCCGTTGAAGCACGGGAAATGCTTCTGTCCGTTCACAAGCGTTTCATACCGGGTCTCGTGCTTCGCGTTTCGGAAGGTGATGCGCCAGTTCTTCCAAAAAGAGACAAAGCCGAGACGGTTGTCCAGGTTTGCGCATCCGGCAGCTGCAGACTGCCGGTGACAGATACTGCTGAACTGGAAAGACTGCTAGACGAAATTGCTTGAAATAACTACCAATATTCTCCTGCTTATGATACATACCCCTTGAAAACACGTCGCAGGGGTAGGAATGTCTGAAAAGAAAAATATCG
>JAJZQA010000382.1 GCA_021810985.1 Deltaproteobacteria bacterium | reverse complement strand
AAAGGACATTTTAAGGCGGAAGAGGGTGCCAAGACCGCTCCGAAAATAAAGTTCTGACATTGTCTGCAACTGTTGCAAGTCCTGCTACAAATGTGAAAACCCGTTACCGAAGCTTAATAATGGGTCGGGAGTGACATGAAAACAATTCTTGCCCTATTACTGCTGTTTCTGATTCCAACTGCAGGGAATGCTCTGGATGTGCCGCCGCTTAAGGCTCATGTGAATGATTACGCGAATATTCTTTCTCCTGCCGCCAGCCAGAAGATTGAAGCCGAACTGAGCGCCTTCGAAATGAGCGATTCAACACAGATTGCCGTACTGACAATCCCGAGCCTGGAAGGCGAAAATATCGAAGAATATGCAATCAAGGTTGCCGAGGCCTGGCAAATCGGTCAACAGGGCAAGGATAATGGCGCTATCCTCCTTGTCTCAAAGGGCGATCGAAAAATACGCATTGAAGTAGGCCGGGGGCTGGAGGGCACCTTGACCGACCTGCTTTCCGGCCGGATTATTCGTTATGAAATAGGGCCCCGCTTCAAGCAGGGTGATTTCGATGGCGGGGTCGCAGCCGGGGTTTCCTCGATCATGTCTGCTGTGAAGGGCGAATATGCGGCAGATCCCCAGGACGCGCGACAGGGGAAAAAAGGTTCGCCGAAGCTCATGACGCTGCTGATCTTTCTTTTTGTCGCCTGCATCGTGCTGGGTGCGTTATCGAAGGTACTGGGCGGCATTGCCGGAGCGGTCGGGCTTCCTGTTATTGCCCTGCTGCTCTTTTCCGGAGCAGGGATCGTTACCTTGGCCGTTCTTGCTTTGGTTGGGTTCTTCGGCGGGTTCTTTATCAGCCTCCTGTTCGGCGGTGGCGGTCGCGGCGGTGGAATTGGCGGAGGTCCTTTTCTTGGCGGGGGAGGATTCGGCGGTGGTTCCTTTGGCGGAGGCTCTTTCGGTGGCGGTTTTTCCGGCGGAGGTGGAGGATTTGGCGGAGGCGGAGCTTCGGGAGACTGGTAATTCCAATTCCATATCAAGGCCCTCTCTTCGTTGGCTCGTCTTCGGTTGCTCAAGGTACTCTTCAGTACGATTCGCATCCTCAATCCTCGCCGTCTTGATATCATCCTTGATCTGGAATTTGAAAAACGTCGCTGCAAGGGGGCACAGTACGGACATGAATAAGAAAAAATCCGCATCTTTTTTTACTGAAGAGGAAAATGCCCGCATACGCTCGGCCATCGAAAAAGCTGAGGCGAATACTTCAGGTGAGATTGTCACGATGGTGATCGATCACAGTGATAGCTACCGGGAGGCGGAGATTCTTGGCGCGGTTCTTACCGCCGCCTTCTGTGCGTTTCTATTCGAGATTACAATCCAGATCGGTTTGCTCTGGTTCTCAAACTCAGGGTGGGGTGCCGGTTCAGCTCTGAACGCTGAGATCGTGTTATACGGTGTTTCACTTTGGACCTATATTCCTCTTGTCATTATACTGTTTTTCCCGCTTCGTCTGCTTTTCAGGCGCTACGAGGTGTTAAAGCTGCCTTTTGTCGGTAAAACGCGAATTGAAGAGGCAGTGCGAGAACGTGCGGTGCGGGCTTTCTTTGAAAAAGAGCTCTACCGAACGCGTGATGAAACCGGTATCCTGATCTTTCTTTCACTTTTGGAACATAAGGTCTGGATTCTTGCTGACAGGGGAATCAACAGCCGGTTGCCCCACGACCAATGGCAGGAACTGGCGCGGGAACTATCCCTCGGAATGCGGGAAAAAAGAGCTTGTGAAGCACTTTGTGAGGTTATCGGGTCGTGCGGAGAAGTGTTGGCCCAACATTTTCCTCGAAAGGCTGATGACACGAACGAGCTTGCGGATCATGTGTTACACCACTAACCGGGCTGCTATTTTGTTTCCCTGGAACGGCACTTTTTTTAGGAGGTTTTTTGAGTTTTAGCGTATTTCTTTCTACTTTCGGTATAATTTTCCTCGCGGAGTTGGGTGATAAGACTCAGCTCACGGCCATGGCGCTAGCGGCCCGTTATCCCTGGAAGAAAATCTTTATCGGCATTGCCCTCGCGTTTGCTCTGCTGAACCTTGGCGCAGTGCTGGTGGGAAAGGTTCTCTTCGTTCTTTTTCCGGTTTTCTGGACGAAGATTGCCTCGGCCGGCTTGTTCCTCTACTTCGGCATCACTACCCTGCGTCACTCCGGGGCCGATGAAGAGTCTCACAAAATTGTGGCTTCAGGTGCGATTCGCACCGCTTTTCTCATGATTCTTCTGGCCGAACTGGGCGACAAGACGCAGCTTGTTACCCTCAGCCTTGCTGCCCAGCATGATTCCCCTGTCCTGGTTTTCTGCGCCTCGACCCTTGCCTTGTGGCTGGTTTCACTGATCGGCATTTTTCTCGGAAAGCAGCTGATTCGTTATTTTCCCATCCGCTATATTCACCGGGCGGCTGGTATCCTGTTCTTGTTGTTTGGCATTGCGCTCCTCTATCAGACCCTTGCATAGTGCTTCTTTTGCTGTCTTTCAAGTTTCCCGCAAAGACGAATTCTCTCGACCAATCCGTCGCCTCTCCCGGACAAATCTTTACTCTGCCACCTGTAGTCCTTCGTTGCTTTTTTGAGGGTGATTC
>JAJZQA010000024.1 GCA_021810985.1 Deltaproteobacteria bacterium | reverse complement strand
CAGGATGGCATGGATGCGGATGATGTCCTTCTGCCACTCCAGCGCCTCCAGATAGTGGGCGGTGGCCATCAGGTTCGCTTCCGGCGGCAGTTTGTAGGCCGGGTGTCCCCAATACGCATTGGCGAAGGGGCCAAGGCGCCCCTTGCTGACAAAGGCCTGCAGTTTTTCCTGGACCCCCTTGAAGTAGGTGGGAGAGTTGAGCGGCCAATCGGACAGGGAAGCTGCCAAAGCGGCGGTCTTTGCCGGATCAGCTTTCAAGGCCGAGGTAATATCGACCCAGTCAAGGGCATGCAGGTGATAGAAATGTATCACGTGATCCTGAACATTCTGGACCCCCATGATGATGTTTCTGATCAGTTCGGCATTGGGCGGAATCTTGATGCCGAGAGCATGCTCCACGCTCCTGATGGAGGCAATGGAATGAACCGTGGTACAGACACCGCAGAAACGCTGGACAAAAACCCAGGCGTCGCGAGGATCTCGACCTTGCAGAATCTCTTCGATCCCGCGGAACATGGTACTGCTGCTCCAGGCATCGGCTACCTGGTTGCCGGACACTTCGGCTTCGATCCGGAGATGCCCTTCTATTCTGGTAATGGGGTCAATGACGATTTTTGCCATAGGTTACTCCTCCTTCTTTCCATCTGACGCCTTATCCTTCTTGAGGGCACTGATAATTCCGTGACCCGCGAATGCCGCGGCGGTAGCAATTGCAAGCCCGGCGCCGATCTGGTTAGCCGTGTATTCGATACCGAATCCCGGGACGTTCGGCAGACGCCGGTAGAATGGCGTCATGGTATCCCAGAAATTCGCCTCGGAACAGCCAACGCAGCCATGCCCGGCCCCAACCGGCCAACTCGTTTTTTCATTGTAGCGCTGAGTAGGACAGTTATGGAAGGTCTCGGGACCCTTACAGCCCATCTTGTAGAGACAGTGCCCCTGGCGGTGCGGAAGATCACCCCATTGTTCCACATACTGGCCGGCATCGAAGTGCGGACGCCGCTCGCAGTTGTCATGGATTCTCTTGCCATAGGCAAACAGCGGCCGGCCCTGACTGTCGGTAGCAGGCAATTTGCCAAAAGTGAGATAGTGAACTATCGTTGCGGTCAGGTTGTCTGGATTCAAAGGGCAACCGGGAAGGTTAATGACTGTCGCGCCCGGAACCGCCTCCTTCACGCCGACAGCACCGGTGGGATTCGGCGCCGCGGCAGGAATACCGCCGAAGGTGGCGCAGGTCCCGACCGCAATGGTTGCAAAAGCGTTGCCGCAGACTTCCCGCGCCACATCGAGGGATGATTTCCCGCCAACACAGCTGTAGACGCCCCCGTCCTTCATCGGGATGGAGCCTTCCACCACGACGATGTATTTCCCCTTATTCTCACGAACCGCTTTCATCAGGTTCTCTTCCGCCTGGTGGCCGGCAGCTGCCATGATGGTTTCGTGATAATCGATGGACAGGACATCCAGAATGATGTCGGCAACGGACGGATTCGAGGCCCTCAGCAATGCTTCCGTATCGCCGGCGCAATCCTGGAACTCGAGCCAGACAAGAGTGGGGCGCTGAACCTCATCGAGTGCCTGGGCGATCTTGGGAGCAAAGGTGATGGGGAGCGCCAAGGCCGCGGACATCGCGGTACAAAACTTCATAAAGTCACGGCGGGAAACCCCCTTCTCCTCCCATATTGTCCTTTTTCCGGTCTGCTGTTCTTCGGCAACAATCCCTTGTTCCTTGTCTTTACTATCCATAGTTACTGGACCTCCTTGCTGGTAGCAGCGGGTTACAAACCGCGCACTCTGACTTTAGCAACCCCGGCAATGCTGCTTGATTCACGCCTGAAAATCGAAACACCATTTCTATAATATAAATACATTGCAATATCAATATATTTGTTTTTTTGAAGTCTAATAAATTTTATTGGCTTATGACGGCTTGTCAAGGAATGAAACAGAGTTTTATCCAACAGAAACGGCCGGACGACAGGGCCGTTGTGAAACCGGGGCAAACTTTTTAATTAAATTCAAACTGCCGGTAGTTTTCCTGAAAACGCTTCGCCAGAACACGGGCGATTTTTTGGTAAGCCGTTACATCCGGCCAGACGGCAACCGGATTGAGGATTGAGGAGGGAATTTCAGGGCACTCCGTCGGGATTTCCAGCCCGAAATATGGTTCCTGGACAAAAGGAATTGCATCGAACGCTCCGGATAGTGCGGCATGGATCATCGCCCGGGTATGATCGATCCGGATACGTTTGCCGACACCAAAGCCGCCACCGCTCCAACCGGTGTTGACCAACCAGCAGCGCACCTCGTGGCGTATGATCCTGTCCCGGAGAAGCTGCGCGTACACCGCCGGGTGGAGTGGCAGGAAGGGTGCGCCGAAGCAGGCGGAAAATGTGGCTTGCGGTTCCGCGCCGAGACCGTCCTCGGTCCCGGCTATTTTCGCGCTGTATCCGGACAGAAAGTGGAACATGGCCTGTTCGGGCGTGAGACGGGCAATCGGCGGCAGGACGCCGAAGGCATCGCAGGTCAGCATGAAAATATTTTTCGGCTGAGCCCCGGTGCCGCCCTGGACCGCGTTCCGGATGGTGCTGATGCTGTAAGCCGCACGGGTATTTTCCGTCAGAGAGGCATCATCCAGATCTATTTCCCGGGAAACGGGATCAATCACCACGTTTTCCAGCACCGTGCCGAAACGGTGGGTACAGTCATGAATCTCCGGCTCGAACTCTTGCGAAAGCCTGATTACCTTGGCATAACATCCGCCTTCGATGTTGAAGATCCCCTCATCGTCCCAACCATGCTCGTCATCACCGATGAGCACACGGCCCGGATCAGTTGACAGGGTGGTCTTGCCGGTCCCCGAAAGCCCGAAAAATATGGCTGTATCACCGGCGGCGCCCACGTTGGCGGAGCAGTGCATGGAAAGGGTGTCACGTTCCCGGGGCAGGAGATAATTCATGATGGTGAAAATGGCTTTCTTGATTTCTCCGCCATACGCGGTCCCGCCAATGAGGATCAGTTTTTCGGTAAGGTTTACCAGTATGCAGACTTCGGAATTGGTGCCGTCGGTCTCGGGATTCGCCTGGAACGAGGGGGCGTCAATGAGGGTGAATGTTGGACGGTGGAACTCCAACTCAGCGGCCGAGGGGCAGATGAACAGGGAGCGTGCGAACAGCGAATGCCAGGCGGTTTCGGTAATAATGCGGATCGGCAGGCGCTGGCGGCGGCTTGCACCGGCGAAACAGTCCTGCACAAAGAGCTCCTTGGTCGTCAGATGCCGAATCAGGCGTTGTTTGATGACCGCGAATTTCTCCGGCGAGAGGGAGTTGTTCACCGGTCCCCACCAGATCGCATCGTGGGTGCAGGGATCATCGATGATAAACTTGTCGTGAGGAGACCTGCCGGTATGGGGAGTGGTCGTGACAACAATCGGGCCGCCCTGGGCAAGGAGCGCCTCCCCTTTCCGGACAATCGCCTCATACAATCGGGGAGTCGTCAGGTTCCAGTGGATTTCCTCCGAAGTTCTGATGCCGTGCTCTTCGAGGTTTCGTGCCATCGGGACAGCCCCTTTCTTCGGCATTAGCAGCCTTGCCCAGTTTCGGTAACTTCTTTCTTACAGAGAGAGGATATCAGCTCGCAAAACATCTGCACGTCCGGTACATATCCCGGTCCTGAATACACGAAGGGCGGGTTACCCCGCCCTTCGTGTATTCAGGATCCATCAGTGAATCAGAGCCCCGCAAGGAGTTCGTCAACTACCGCGAGGAATTCCTCCAGGTCTGCCATCTGGGTGTCTCCCATATGGGCAATGCGGAATGTCTGGCCCTTGATTTTACCGTAGCCGTCATCAAAGGCATACCCGCGCTCACCGAGCTGCTTCTTCAGCGTGGCAAGGTCGGTACCCTTGCTGTTTACCGCGCAGGTCAGAGCAACCGAACGGTAGGGTGCCTCGGGGAAGAAACCGTAGCCATTTTTCTCGAGCCATTGCGCAACCCGCCCAGCCAGTTGCTTGTGCCGTGCCCAGCGGTTGTCCAGTCCCTCGGCGAACATCCGGTCAAGTTGCTTGTCCAGGGCGAAGATCTGGGAAATGCAGGGGGTAGAGGGGGTGTTATCCTTTGCGTCAGCGGCGTCGAACTCGAGAAAATCAAAGTAATAGCCTCGCCCCTCAATGGTTTTGGCCTTTTCAAGGGCACGTTCGCTGGCGGTAAAGACCGCGAGACCGGGAGGGAGAGCAAAGGCCTTCTGCACGCCAAACAGGCAGCAGTCAATGCCGAGTTCGTCCACCGGGATCTTCAACGCACTCATGGAAGACACCGTATCGACGATGGAAATTACCTCCGGATATTTCTTCAGTACTTCCGCTATTTCCGCAAGAGGCGACATGACGCCGGTCGAGGTTTCATTGTGAACCAGGGTGATGGCATCGTACTTGCCGGTGGCAAGGGCCTCGTCGACCATCTCCGGAGTAATGGGCTTGCCCCATTCCGCCTTGAAGGCATCAGCTTCCTTGCCGCAGCGCTTGGTAACATCATGCCATTTGTTGGAGAATGCACCGTTGCAGAAGTTGGCGCAGCGGGTCGCCACAAGGTTCCGTACCGCCCCTTCCATTACGCCGAATGCGCTTGAAGTTGAAAGGAAAACCTTTCCTTCCGTAAAGAGCAGTTTCTTCAGCTTCTCTTTCACCGCCCCGTGCAAAAGGGCATACTCCTTCATACGGTGACCGATCATCGGGGTCGCCATTGCCTGAAGAATCTCGGGATGTACCTCGACCGGACCTGGGATAAAGAGTTTCTTTGCCATGTGTGTTCCTTTCAATTGTTAGATAGGGGCCGCGCGGGGTCCCCTCCGGGAAGGCCAATGTAACAGCACAGCAAAAGCTATCAGACCCGGGATAAATTGTCAACTGGTCGTTACGAAAGGGGTTTTCTCGATTCTGAAGCATCCTGTTTCAAGTTGTTAACTGGACAACTTCTGGTATGATGGCATAGTATTCCGACCGGCAACACCAACCAGACGTCATGCAAGGGGGCCACCATGTGGAGAAAAATCCTGGGATATAGCTACAACCTCATCAGCCTGGCAGGAATACTCCTGGCAATAGCGGGCGCGGCTCTCATGGTCATTTTTCTGGCCATTGGAGTTATTACCGGGATTGATAACCCTTACCTGGGGATCCTGATCTACTTTGCTTTTCCCGGGATCCTGGTCTGTGGTCTCCTGCTGATTCCATTTGGCATACTGCGCACCAGAAAGAAGATGCTGCGTGAAGGGATAACCGAAGTCCCCCTCTACCCGATACTCGACTTGAACGATTCGCATCAGCGATTCAAAGCGATTTTTTTCATCTTTGCCACGCTCTTCTTTCTCCTGATTCTGGCGATTGCCTCCATTAAGGGCTATGACTACACCGAATCGACGGAATTCTGCGGAAAAGTCTGCCACACGGTCATGGAACCGGAATATACCGCCTGGAGCAATTCTCCCCATGCCCGGGTCAGGTGTGCTGAATGCCACATCGGCCCGGGTGCCGAGTGGTTCGTCAAAGCGAAAATTTCCGGTCTCGAACAGGTCTACCGGGTTCTGTCAAACACCTATCCGACCCCGATCGAAACCCCGATCCCGAATCTGCGGCCGGCACGCGACACCTGCGAAGGTTGTCATTGGCCGGACAAGTTTTATTACGGCAAGGGCAAGAACTTCTTACATTTCGCGTCCGACGAAAACAACACCCCACGGGAGGTAAATCTCCTGCTGAATCTGGGCAAGGCCCCCAAAACCCCGCATGCCTCAGGCATCCACTGGCATATCAGCTCGGAAGTCTATTATATTGCCCGTGACGCGAAGCGTCAGGACATACCCTATGTCGCGGTAAAAGGTAAGGACGGAACCATTACCGAGTATCAGGACACCGACAAACCTCTGGGCAGGAAGGAAATCGCTGCCGGCGCCAAACGGCTCATGGATTGCATCGACTGCCATAACCGGCCAAGCCATATTTACAACTCCCCTGGGACGGAGATAGACGAAAGCTTTGTCAGCGGCACGATCGATTCATCCCTGCCCTACATCCGGAAGGTCGCGGTGGAACTCCTTGCCAAGGAGTACAAAACAACTGCTGAGGCAACCGGAGCCATTGCCGGTGGAATCAGGAGCTATTATGCGAAAGACTACCCGGAGCTGAGCAAAACCAAAGCGCCAGCCATTGAACAGGCCATACGGGAAATTCAAAAGATCTACCGGCTGAATTTCTTCCCCCAAATGAAAGTCTCCTGGACCACTCATGCCAACAATATCGGCCACTTCTATTTCCCCGGCTGTTTCCGCTGCCATGACGGCAAGCACCGCTCGGAGGACGGCAAGGTCATTTCCAAGGACTGCAACCTCTGCCACGAAGTTCTGGGCCAGAAACAGGAAAACATCAAGCCGGGCGCCAAGGTCACTGAATTCGTCCACCCGATCGATATCGGCGATGAGCTGCAAAACACCGGCTGCTACGAGTGCCATCAACCCGCGGAAATGTAACAGCGAGGCAGGCAGCGCCGTAACCGCCGAAAAGAAGCAGAAAAAAATCCCCCCGTTTACGAAAAGCGGGGGGATTTTTTATCAGAGCCGTGCCGGCAAAACTACCGGACTCAGCATAACAGGCTGTTAGAGTTTTTTGATTACATAACCCTTCTTCTTGAGCGCCTCGATTATTCCCTTCGGCCCGACCAAGTGACCTGCTCCAACCAGGACGAATTCCGTTTCGGGCGTCTTCAGATACGCGTCGATTCTCGGCAACCAATTCCTGTTTCGATCAACCATAAGCCTCTGGTGGAGCTTCGGCAATCGTGATTTAAGATCATGATTCATCATCGTATCGAGTTTTTCCGTATCGCCAACGCGCCAGGCATCTACCAGCAGCTCGAACTGCCGCCTGATCGAATTCATCTCCTTGAGTGAGTAACTGACAAATTCGTTTTCAATTCCATCAGCCATGGAAGCGACATAGTCAATCTGCTCATCAACCGTTTCAAGTCCCTCGACAGCTTTCTTGTCCTTCTTCGCCAGCTCATGGAAGAAAACGTCAACGCCCCGTTGGGTAACACCCATTTTCATAAATTCCACCATCGTCAGCATCACCATCAGCAGTGAAGGCTTTAATCCCTGCAATGACGCCAATGGAATGCTAGTGGACTCGCAGTAGGCCCTGAGCTCCTCGTAGGTGGCGGGCGACAGGTGTTCCGCAACGGTAGTTCCATCAGAATACCTGGCACGTGCCAGCATCTTCTGCTGTGTTTCCGGCTCCTGAAACTTGCCAAGGTCGGTTTCAAAGACCAGAAGATCGGCAGCCTTGTACGCCCTGTCGAATTCCGGCGGCAGCGGGTAATCCGCTTCCCGCAAGATATGGCAGGTTCCTCCCAGGTAGAGAACGGACCTGCCTTTTTGCGCCTTCCAGACCGACGATTCAGCCGCGGCCCAGCTGCAGGTGAACAGTACCAGCATCAAACCGAAAAATACCTTTTTCATCTCACTCCTCTCATGTTTCACACTCAGAGATTCAGACCACGAACAACGAAAAAGCCGCATCATCAGTATCATCGCTGACAAGCGGCTTCAGAACCAGATCACTCTTCATGTCTGTCGGCAGAGTCTCGATCGCAAAGAAGGCGGAAGGAAAATCACGATTCATCTTTAATCCGACGGTACATGCCAATCAGGAATTCTGCGTCCATGGGAGAAAGGTCGAACTTGAAAATTGCCTCATTGACCAACGGCATGATCGCACAATCCGGATCTTCCAGAAGGTGGCTCGAAATCCATTTAACCGCCCGCTGCAACTCTTCTCCCTCAGGTAACAGATCATGCATGATGTATGTGCTCCTTACGGCCAGGTCACTCAAACGTCAAGGTCAACAGGATTCTTTGCCTGAATGCTACCATGCAATCGGCCACTCTTAAAGCAATTTTCGAAAGATGGTGTCCATAAGAAACGAGGATTTTTTAAAACCACGCGCCGCTCAACGGAACAGCCCGTGCCAATTCATTGAACAATCTTGCTTCCGGTGATACTCTTACGGGCCGAAAGATGAATTAGGAGCCTGTCGGACTTAGGGTAAATCTGCTGCAAATCCGTCTGGAGGGTCCATATTTCGCCGCTTTTTTGGGTAATAGAACAACTATTACCCTGCAAAATCGACAAAATCTGTCCTCACCCAGCCGAATTTTCGCTTCGATTTCCTAAGTCCGACAGGCTCCTAGTCGCATTGTGCGCGGTTTTCAGATGATTGCCTCGCTTGACCGCTCGGAAAGGAAGGCTGAAATTTCAGATCGTAACTCCATGACCGAAAAGCGCCTCGAAATCCTGTTCCGCGATGAGCATTTCGTGGCGGTCAATAAACCGGCCGGCCTCCTGGTGCACCGCAGCGACCTGGACCGGCATGAAACGGAATTCGCCCTGCAGTTGGTGAGAGATCAGATCGGTCGTCACGTCTACCCGGTCCACCGCCTCGACCGGCCCACCTCCGGGGTGCTGCTTTTTGCCCTGTCACCGGAAGCGGCACGCCGTGCAGGCGAAGCCTTTGACACGGATGCGGTCCGCAAAACCTATCTGGCGGTGGTACGGGGCGTTACTGAGACAGAAGCTCGGATCGATTATCCGCTCCAGGAGCTGCCGGAGCGCTATGAGACAAAAGGCTCAGCCGCGCAGAGCGATGCCAAGGAAGCGCTCACCAGTTTCCGGCGTCTGGCAATGGTTGAGCTGCCTCTTCCGCTGGGGAATTTCCCGACGGTCCGCTATCCCCTCCTGGAGGTCAGGCCGGGCAGCGGCCGCAGGCACCAGATCCGCCGCCACCTGAAGCATGTCTTTCACCCCATTATCGGTGATACCACCTACGGTGAAGGCCGCCATAACCGCCTCTTCCGCAACGAACTCGGCTGCAGCCGCATGCTGCTGCACGCCGTGGAACTCGCTTTCCCCCACCCTTGGAACGGCGCAACCGTGACCATCAGCGCGCCGCTGGACGAGGAATTTTCCGGCATCATCCGGCGTCTCGGCTGGAAGGGTCACCTGCCGACAGATTGGCGTACCCGGTAACAGCCAGCGACTCCGGTACGCTTTTCTCAAGGAACAAGCGGGAATTAAAGTAAGATTTTTCAGTTCCGGATTGTTCGGCTCAGCTAAATTCCCCCAGCTCTTCAGCCAGGGCGGCAAGAAGCCGACGATTTTCCTCGGTGGTACGCACCGCTACCCGGAAAAAGCGACCGTCCAGCCCCTGGAAGTTGGCACAATCCCTGATCAATATTCTCTTTTCCAGCAACCTGCTTCGCAGTTCGGCGGCGGAAAGGCCGTTTCGCATCTCCACCAGCAGATAATTGGCAGCGGATGGAAACGGAGACAGTCCCGGCAGCTCGGCAAGCCCCCGGGCAAGTGCCTCGTGCTCGGTGGAAACATAGCGGAGCGTCCGTTCCCGGTAGTCGACACTGGCCAGTGAGGCAACCCCGGCAACCTGGGCCGGGGTATTGACGCTCCAGGGTTCCAGCAGGTCGGAACATTGCCGGATGACATCAACGTGGCCAATGGCGTATCCGAGCCGCAGCCCGGGAATCGCGTAGAATTTTGTCATGGAACGAAGGACTATACCGCCGCCGCTTTCGGCAATCAGCCCCTTGGCCGACGCCTCTTCACAGAAATCCATGAACGCCTCGTCCAGGACCAGAAAGGTTCCGGCCTGGCGGCAGAGCCGGAGGATCGCCTCGATCATCGTCACCGGAAGCAGTGTGCCCGTGGGATTGGCCGGATTGCAGAGAAACAGCAGATCAAAGCCTTCCGCCAGCCGTTCCGCCAGTTTTTCCAGGGAAAGGGCAAAACCGTTGGCTGCTGATAGCAGCAAGTGCCCGGTCTGCCAGCCTGCCCGATTCAACGCCTGGGCATATTCGGAGAAAGCCGGGGCGATAATCAGGCCCTTGGCTCCCGGCAGAAGACGGGGCAGCAAGTAGATCAGTTCGGTTGAGCCGTTGGCAACCACGAGGTTATCAATGCCGACCCGGTGAATGTCAGCCAGGGTCCGCCGCAGCTCAAAGGACTCCCGGTCGGGATAGTGCAAAACCTTTTCGAAGGAAGAGCAGACCGCCTCCCGCACCCCGGGTGCCGGGCCGAGGGGGTTGATGCTGGCGGAGAAATCGAGGAGCTCCTCCGGCGCTATCCCCAATGAACGGGCGCTGGCAAAGACGGTGCCACCGTGGTCTGAAATATTGGTCATGGGTTACTATTTCCTGATTTTGAAAGTTGCCTGGTTAGGGGAAATCATGCAAATGATACGGTAGAGGCGCTGCTTGCCACGCCCAGTGCCAGACTTTACAACAGGGCGCGGCAAGCAGCGCCCCTACGAAAAAATCCTTTTCAGCCTCGTACCTTTTGACTCGAACCAGGTTTTACCGCACCGCCAGCTCCAACTCCTGCAGCTTCCTGATCCGATCCCGCAGCTCGGCCGCTCTCTCGAAGGCCAGCTCCTTGGCCGCGGTCAGCATCTCTTTTCTGAGTTTCTTAAGCATCCCGGGGATCTTTTCCAGCGGCACATATTCCTCTTCGCTCTCGGCAACCTTTGGCAGGGTTGCGTAGTCATGCTCCTCGATGGATTCGAGGATGCTTCGCAGCCCCTTCTTCACCGTCTGCGGAGTAATGCCGTGCTCCCGGTTGTACTCCGTCTGGATCTCCCGGCGACGTTCGGTTTCGTCGATGCAGGACTGCATCGAACCGGTAACGTTGTCGGCATACATGATGACCCGCCCCGAGACATTCCTGGCTGCCCGGCCGCAAGTCTGGATCAGGGAACGGGCGGAGCGGAGAAACCCCTCCTTATCGGCGTCGAGGATCGCAACCAGGGAAACCTCGGGAATATCGAGTCCTTCCCGGAGCAGGTTGATCCCCACCAGCACGTCAAACAGCCCCATGCGCAGGTCGCGGATGATCTGCATCCGTTCGATGGTTTTGATGTCGGAGTGGAGGTATTTCACCTTCACCCCCAGTTCCCGGTAGTAGTCGGTGAGTTCCTCGGACATCCGCTTGGTGAGGGTGGTGACCAGCACCCGCTCGCCCCTGGCCACCGCTTCCCGGATCTCGTGGAGCAGATCATCGACCTGCCCGGAAGCAGGCCGGACCTGGATGGCCGGATCAATGAGTCCGGTGGGGCGGATCACCTGCTCCACCACCACCCCTTCGGCTCGGCGCAATTCGTAGTCCGCCGGGGTCGCGGAGACATAGACAGTCTGGTTCTGCTTGGCGGTAAACTCGGTGAAATTCAGAGGCCGGTTATCCAGGGCTGATGGCAGGCGGAAACCGTAGTTGACCAGAGTCTCCTTGCGGCTCCGGTCGCCCCGGTACATGCCGCCGATCTGGGATACGGTAATGTGGGACTCGTCGATGATCAGCAGGAAATCTTTCGGGAAATAATCGATCAGTGTGTAGGGCGGCTCTCCGGCGGCCCGGTTGTCGAAGTGGCGGGAATAGTTCTCGATTCCCTGGCAGAAGCCCATCTCCTCCAGCATCTCGATGTCGAAGTAGGTGCGCTGTTCGATGCGCTGCGCCTCCAGCAGCATGTTCTGTTCCCGGAACCAGCGGATCCGCTCCTCCAGCTCGAGCCGGATCTGCTCAACGGCCCGCTCCAGGGTTTCCCGGTTCGCCACATAGTGGGAAGCGGGATAGATGGCGCACTTGGAAAGCCGCTGCAGTACCTGGCCGCGCAGGGGATCGATCTCGGAGATCCCATCCACCGTGTCGCCGAAAAACTCGATGCGCAGCGCCCGTTCGTCATCATGGGCGGGGAAAATTTCGACGATGTCGCCGCGGACCCGGAACGAACCGCGGTGAAAATCCAGATCATTTCTTTCGTACTGGATCTCCACCAGCTTTCGCAGCAGTTCGTCCCGGCCGAAGTCTTCCCCTTGATGGAAAAAGATGTGCATTGCCTGGTAGGACTCGGGCGAGCCGATCCCGTAGATGCAGGAAACGGATGCGACAATCAGCACATCACGCCGGGTCAGCAGACTGCGGGTCGCCGCATGGCGCAGCTTGTCGATCTCGTCGTTGATGGACGAGTCCTTCTCGATGAAGGTATCCGTGGTAGGCAGGTAGGCTTCCGGCTGGTAGTAATCGTAGTAGGAGACGAAATACTCCACGGCATTTTCGGGAAACAGCTCCTTGAACTCGCCGTACAGTTGGGCCGCCAGGGTCTTGTTGGGCGCGATGATCAGGGTCGGCCGGTTCACCGTGGCCACCACATGGGCCATGGTAAAGGTCTTGCCGGAACCGGTCACGCCGAGCAGGACCTGGTCCCGGTCCCCGCGCCGGATGCCCTCGGAAAGCTCGGCGATGGCAACCGGCTGATCGCCCCGCGGCTGAAATGAACTGACTAGTTTAAAGGTATCCATGAAGGTATGCGGAAATGTAACTTCAACCCGTCCGGGTCAGATGACGATGCGGAAGCAGGCGCCGCCCTCAACATTGGAGGCGGTCAGCTTTCCATCCATGTTTTTCTCGATAATTGTCTTGGACATGTACAAGCCGAGTCCCGTGCCATTTTCCAACTGCCGGGTAGTAAAGTACGGTTCGAAGATCTTACCGATAATCTGTTCCGAAATACCTCCGGCGTTGTCGGTAATGGTAATAACCGCCCTCTTCCCTTCGCGGCCACCCTGAATGCGGATCAATGGCTCGGTGATACTTCTTTCGCGGAAGGCTTGCTTCGCATTGCTGATGATGTTGATCAGCGCCTGGGAAAACTCATTTGGAAAACCAAAGGCCAGCAGATTGTCGTCTATATCGACTTCGACGGCAACATTGTTAAAGCGGAGACTTGATTCGATAAAGGAGAGTGAACGGGTCACGACTTCCCCGACACTGAAAGCCGTCTTTTCCTTTTCCCGGCTGAAAAAGTTCCGGAAATCATCAATGGTATGCGACATATGCTGGATGACTTTCAAGGCATTCCTGATGGTCGTATCCAGATAGTCTTTGGTAAAATCCCCGTAGACATAACACTCACCCAGATCCTGAACCAGAAGAGATATGGCCGTGAGTGGCTGCCGCCACTGGTGGGCAATATTGCCGATCATTTCCCCCATGGCAGCCTGACGGCTCTGCAAGATCAGAAGATGATCCTTTTCCCGGTTCTTGTCCACCTCCTCCTGAACCTTCTCGAGCAGAGTCTTGTTCAGCTCCTCCAGTTGCGCCGTTTTCTGCCGAAGCTGTTCTTCCACCCGCTTGCGCTCGGTCACATCCCGCAATGAAGCCAGGCGAACCGGCTCACCTTCCCACTCCGTTGCCGTAAGACACATCTCCACGACACGCGAGCCCTGATCCGGCGGGTTAAGGAGTATTTCCTGCTTCTCTTCTGATCCGAGAGGAAAACACACCGGTTTATCCAGCATTTCCGCCGCGCTCCGGCAGAGGATGCTTTCTACCGCGGGGTTGACGAAACGGACGATTCCATCAGCAGAGATAATCAAGATCCCATCGGCACTGCGGCAAATGATATTGTGGAAACACTCCTCGCAGTTTTGCAACGTATAGAGTCCCGGATGAGAACTGTTCCTGGGCTTACCAGTATCTGACATTTCAGGTCCTTTTCCCGATGGTCATGAAACATGCCATGTTAAATGAATATCGCTGCAGCGGAGGAGAGTACTTTCTCCGAAGATACTTCGAGATAAATCTTACGTTGACTTCGGCAACGCTTGAAGCCAAGCATCAAACGTGATATACCCCCTCACCAGAATCGCTCACCTTCCACACTGTACTCAAAATAGCATCAAAACGGCAACAGTTTGTAATCTAGCTTACAACATGGCTACGTTGAACCCCTTGCATTTTTCCTCATCCGGTGACATACTTCATCAGCAGACTCATCAATTAAAATCGTGGAGGAAAACATGTTTGGTTACGGCGGTTTCCCAGTTATCATAATCCTGCTGCTGATTTTAGTAATCTTTGGAGCAGGAAAACTCCCGGAGATAGGTTCCTCTCTCGGTAAAGGCATAAAGAATTTCAAGCGGTCTTTTGAAGGCAAGGATGAAATAGAAATAAAGACCGAAAAGGATGATGACTCGGACAAAAAATCCTAGCCCTCACCCTTGCCAATAATTCCTTCCTGACTACCCGGGCAACTGGATTTTCGGTTCCTTCGCCTTGCGATAAAGCAGGAATGTTCTTCCGAGAACCTGAGCGACCTCCGACGCACTCGCATCGGCCAGTGCGTCGGCACGCTCGGGCGTATCCATACGGCACCTTTCACGTACTGTCACCTTAATGAAGTCATGGCGCTCGGGGTCGCCTGTCGTGTCCTTCACTGGCTGTGCG
>JAJZQA010000381.1 GCA_021810985.1 Deltaproteobacteria bacterium | reverse complement strand
TTATATTCCCGCACTCGAGACCAAGGATACGGAAAGTTTTCCGGATGCATGGCAGAAACCGGATCCTTGCGGCACTGGCGGGCACGTTCTTGTCATGGATGATGAAGAGTTGATCAGGGAGCTGACGAAGGACATGCTCGAACACCTGGGTTACCAGGTCACGACCTGCGGCACGGGAGAGCAGGCCATCGCCTTATATACTACCGCCCTTCAATCTGACAGCGCGTTTTGTGCGGTGATACTCGACCTGACGATTCGTGGGGGAATGGGGGGGAAGGAAACGGCACAATTGATTCTGGAGAAGGATCCTTCAGCCAGACTGATCGTGTCCAGCGGTTACTCCAACGATCCGGTCATGTCGGAGTACACCAGCTATGGCATCCATGACGCGTTGATTAAACCTTACAATGCCGAAAAACTGTCAAAGGTATTAACTGCGTAAACAACCGGATCCAAACTGCTGCAAGTATTTTCCGCCGCGGCGGTATTAATTCGTTCACAACCCTGATGTAGGGGCACGCCTAGCCCCTACTATAGATAGGTTAAATCGCCTTGCAACATTCACTTGCCCTGCAGTGTCTTTTTTTCGAGTTTATTGCGATACATTTCCCGGTCAGCCGCTTCAAGCAACTCCTCAACACTGCAGGGCGTTGTAACTTCGTAGCGAGCCGTGCCGATACTGAATGAAAGTTTGTAGGGCCTGATCCTCAGAAGGTTGTGCGCATTCAAATTTTCCTGAACCCGTGCCATGACCGCCAGTTCCGTTTCCCCTCCAGACTCAAGGATTAGACCAACGAATTCATCACCACCGAGCCGGGCAAGAATATCCGACGCTCGTAGCGAAGTTTTGAGTATTGCAGCGGCATCGATCAAGGACTGATCCCCGGCAAGGTGTCCGAAAGTATCATTGATACCTTTTAAATCGTCCAGGTCCGCGTAGAGAAGCGTCATTCCTTGCGCCAGCCGATCAGCTATCTTTATCTGCTGCAGGGCAAGAGTCATGAACCCTCTCCGGTTGTGAAGTCCCGTCAATTCATCCGTTAAAGATATTTCGCGCAGTTTTTGTTCCACATATTTTTTATCAGTGATATCACGGAGATGAATAAGCTGAACCTTGATCCCTTTGATGGAAATTATTGCAATTGACAGGTCGACTATGATGAGTGAACCGTCCTGGTGCCGGAAGGCCCATTCACTGAGTGCGGTTCCTTCGGCCAAGGCCAGTTGTATGACACTCGCTTCCTTCTCCGAGGACAACTCTCCATCCGGCTGGTATTCAGGCGAAAAATAGTCAAGACTTCGATGCAGAACATTACCGCGGGAAGCCACTCCGAATAATTGTACCGCGGCGCTGTTACAATCAATGCAGCGGCCCGAATCATCCATGAGAAGAATCGGATCAGGTGCTGCCTCAAACAGGAGCCGGAACTTCTCCTCACTATCACGAAGATCAGACTCGGCTTTTTTCAGTCCGGAGATATCCTGAACCAGGACCAGAGAACCGGCAAGTTTCCGCCAGCGTCCCCTGATTGGGGTTACGGTGACCTGAGCAGTGAGCCGGTTGCTGACAGGTGTCGGCCCCTTTTCGTCCACAAGACCGCCGCCGGCAACGATTGCTTCGAGCAGCTTCGGATATCTCGCAAACACATGATCGCGCAATTCTCCGATGGCGTCTTGCTGCGGCAGGTCAAGCAGTGAGGACATGGTGCGGTTCAGGTCAAGAATTCGACCAGCCTGATTAATCACCAGCGCCCCGTCCTTCATGTTCTCCACCAAGGTATTGCGTAGCAGCAAGGCCAGGTTGATAAAACGATAGCGGAAAAGGCCGAAAGCATAAAGAAGCCCCGAAGCCGCAAAGGCGAAGGGGAATGGATTGAATTCCAGGGAAAGCGGACCGGCAAGCTCTAGGTAAAGCGCCCCCCAGGGAAGTAGTGAGCCAAGAAACATGCCCGCCGCCTGAAGCCGGCGATGGCGCGGTGAACTGAAAAGCATGTGCAGGAAGAGAACGTTCCCGGCAAGAACCGCAAAGAGTACCGAGACGGTAGGGGTCCAATATGGAGGGCCCGGACTGAAAGCAAATGAAAAATTGGAGCACGCGGAAGAAATCGAGAGAAGCTGTTTTTTGTCTGGAACGTGAAACAAAGTACTACAGACGATGAGAGTAAACGTGAGAACGGGAAGAACGTACAGCAGGATCTTGAGGAATCGCGAAACTCTCGTTGTTACACCGCTGCAAAAGAGTGCCAGAAGCAACCAAAAGGCGGAAAGAAAAGCAACCCCAAAACACTCAATTCGCGTGGCAAAAATCTCACAGAGAGGCGACGTACTGAAAATCTTGACAGCAAAAGCTCCGCAATAAAGCGCCACAGCCAGCATGTAAGCTGAATAAAAACGAGCGGCTGGAACTGTTCTACGTCGTCTCCAACCGAACAGAGCAAACAGTATCGTTACTGCTAATGAGGCTGTCAGAAGAATACTCAGGATCATTCAGTTCTTCCCTGAAAAAATTTTTGGGATTGTAGCATAAATAATGAAAGGAAACACAACAAAACTCTCAGAGAAAGGAAATCTCCTTAGTCCGCAACTCCCTCCCAGTAGGAATCCACATCCAATTGGA
>JAJZQA010000023.1 GCA_021810985.1 Deltaproteobacteria bacterium | reverse complement strand
CCCCTGTTTGGAGTCGAAGCGAAGATGGGCGGCCTTGTCCTTCTTTTCCTTGATGAGAACGAGGAGATCGTCAAAATCATCGACAAGTTGTTTCATCTGGCGGGCGAAGGCAACTCCCTCGTCATAGGAGGTAATACTCTTGACCGTGTAGGTCGAGGTATAGGCGACCACCACAAACTTGTCAGCGAGGATCGACTCGTCAAAGAAGTCCGTCAGGAACTTCTTCTTATCGAGGGAGAAATCGACGTGGCTTGCCCAAAGGCTGCCGACGATATGCACCGTCTCGAACGATCCAGGATGACGGGAAAAAAAATCAGCCAGATCCTGACTCCAAGTCAGAAAATGGTCATAGCGCATATAGGTCCAGAACGGATGGAGGTTCCAGTGCTCGTCGTCACGGCGGAAGTTATTGCCGAAGTTGGTGGCATCCGTGTAGTACCAGGTCGTAACCCCCTTGCTGCGCAGCAGGATGTTCCTCGCCACCAGGGTGGGGGCGAAATCGCTGTGAGTGATGAAGTGCTTGAAAGCGATGCACTTCATCACATGAGCCCAGCACAAGTAGGCAAAAAGGCATGACGCCGCGGTTTCGACGATATCCGATGGGGCAAAACAGCCGGCAACCACGGCTGCCGCCAACAACCTCCCCCAGGCTGGACCGTTGCTGAAAAACTTGCCCTTTCGGGGAAGCGGGAAAACGGCGCCCAATGCCGCGAGCTGGCGCTGCTGGGCTTGGTCGAGGTCGACCTGGGGGAGGTAGACTATTTCGCTGGCATGAATTTGCCAGTTGTCGACCAGGAAATCCGGTCCCCGTTGATTGCCGCGCAACTGTCGACTGGGGGCGACGATGTTGACAGCGTAGCGGTACTTTTTCGGCGCTGCCGGCCGCCGTTTCGGGATGAGGGCAGCCCCGAGGCTCACGGCTGTCTGGAGGAAAAGCTTGCCACAGAGGCCGCACCACTTGCCTACCGCCCGCAAGCGATCCCTCATCAACACAGCGGCGGGGAAACGGACCGTCTCGACTTTATGCAGCTCCTGACCACAACCGCGCACCAGGGCATCATAACGGAGATACTCCGCCGCATCGCCCCCTGGTACGAACTCGATCATGCCCCCACCCAACAAAACACTGAGCCGGTACAACAGGATGTTTAACGAATAGTAATCCGCCAGGCGATCACAGAGATTCTTGCGAAAAGCATCTTCCACCTCCGGCCCTATCCGGACCGACAGAGCGCCAATCGTCGCGGCAAAACGGGAGCGATAGGCGGGAAACACCTTTTCCACGGCGGTAACGGCTTGTTCGGCGGCATCCATACACAGATAGCGGCTTGCTAGTTGCTCGGCCATGATCAGCGTCACCCGCCCGTCGGCGATGAGCGCTTCAACATACGGTGGCAACGGCGACGGAAAGAAGCGCAACGCCCCACGGCAATGATAGGCGTTGAAGGGTTCGACCACAAACACCTCATACCGCTTGGCGAGGTAGGCAAGGATGCGTTTTTCATCCCGGGGCGTGGGGGCTTCAAAAACTATTTTTTTCACGTTTACCGCCGCTCTCGCAAGGCTCACTACTTCACTTGGCCCTGGCCCGGTACTTGCCGGATTTGAGCAGTTGCGCGTCAGAGATATTGAGCTGCAACTTGTCCCGAATGCGGGCAAGGTGCGAGCTGACGAGTTGCTCCAGCCGCTCCTGGGGAATGCTGGTAAGATTGATCCGCAGATCCTGGCGGTCCCCCATGTCGAGAAGATAGGTCTCCTCGTCGGGGATGAGCCCCCGTTCCCGGGCATGCCGATAAATCGGGGTCTTGGGCTGGGGCAACAGATAGCCGGCACTGGGATAGATGTCGTTGTCGTAGCAGAAGTCGAAAGTTTCCTTGAGGGTTGCCTCGGTTTCTTCGGGGTATCCCACCACCAGACTGGTCCAGGTGATGATACCCGCGGCGTCCAGCGCCTTTTTTTGCTCGGCAAAATCGGCCGGGTCGAGCTTTTTATTCATGCTCTGCAGTATCCCCTTGTTGGCGGACTCCAGCGAATACCCCAGCCCGACACACCCCGCCTGCTTCATCTTGGTGAGCAGTTCCAGGTCGTCCCGAGTGAAGAGGTTGCCTCGACAGGAAGCGGTCCAGTGGAACTTCAGCCCCGACGAGAGAATGGCATCCATCAGCGCATTGGCCTGCCGCTTGGAGAAAAAAGTCAACTCGTCCCAGAAGTTGATGTAGTTGACGGCGTACCGTTCCTGGAGCAGGCGAATCTCCTCGATGATGTTGGCGGCGGAACGGGTCCGGTAGCCGCAGTCCTTGAAGACGTGGTAACAGAAGGTGCAGTTGAAGGCGCACCCCCGGGCCGTGTTCACCGCAAAGGCCCGGATCTCTTCGTAGGGCATCGGATAGGGTTCGGAGATATACTTCTTTGACATGTCGACATAGGTCTGCATCTCGAAAAGCTCCCATTCCGGCAAGGGAACTTCATCGATATTGGCGATAGCCATGCGTGGCGGGGTCAGCCGCACCGTGCCGTCCTTTTCCTTAAAGGCGATGCCGGCAACGTTCTTGAGATCCCCCCCTTTCTCCAGACAGGCGAACAGGTCGACGACAGTTAGATCCGACTCGCCGATGGAGGCGATGTCGACCTGTGTCTTGGCGAGCAGGATCTCGGGAATCGAGGTTGCCACCGAGTTGCCGGCGACGACCCACGCCTCAGGTCTCACCCGCTTGACGATCTCCGCGAGCCGCTTGACGATGCCGTAGCCGGTGACGATGCAGCCGAAGCCCACCACATCGAACTCCTTCTGCCGCAGCTTCTCTTCCACCTCTTCAAAGGACTGGCGCTGGGCATCCATGTCGATGATTTCAAGGGCGTAGCCGGCCCGGTGCACGGCACTAGCGACATAGCCCAGCCCCACCGGGAAGAGAATCTTTTCCACATCCGCCCTGAGGCAGATATTGATCAGCACAACCTTCACTCGTATCCTCCTGAGTCAAATCTTTGGTGACCGCGCAACGCAGTCGCTGGTACCCGAAGTGACCGGCCGGGCGTTTGCGGCCGGCCTACTTCTCTTCTGCCCTGGCCGCCACCAGGTCCCAGCTCATCGGTGTTCCCCTCTCGATGTCACAGCTGGCCTTCCGCCCGATGATTTCCTTCATATCCCGGGTATGCATGCCGTGCCCGGGCCGCACGGAGCGAACATTTTCGACAGTGAACGGCTCACCGGCCCGGATATTCTCGGCCACGAACAGGGAACGGCGGTAGACCCTGCTCACCTTCTGGCTTTCGGAGAGTTCATAGGACACCGTCCCCAGGGCCTTTTCAGCCACCCGAATACCATCCACCATTTCCTTGAATTCCTGCGGTTCCATGGAAAAGGAGCTGTCCGGTCCCGGGTCGCGCCGGGAAAGGGTAAAATGTTTTTCGACAATACAGGCCCCCAGGGCCACGGCGGCCACCGCCACCGCGCTGCCCATGGTGTGGTCGGAAAGACCGGCCGGCACCCCGAAGGTTTCGGCAAGGTGCGGCAGGGTGCGCAGATTCATATCCTCGGGGCAGGCCGGATAGGCGCTGACGCACTTCAACAGGGCAAGTTCGGTCCCAGCACGCCTGAAAACCCCAACCGCCTCTTCGATCTCGCCGAGGGAACCCATGCCGGTGGACATGATCACCGGTTTGCCGGTGGCGGCGATCTTTTCCAGCAGTGCAATGTCGTTCAACTCGAAAGAGGCGATCTTGTGGGCCGGCACCGCCATGGCCTCCAGAAAATCCACCGCCGTGGGATCGAAAGGGGTCGAAAAAAGATCGAGTCCCAACTCGTCGGCCACCTCTTTGAGTTTCGGCTGCCACTCCCAGGGGGTATACGCCTCCCCATAGAGGTCGTGGAGGTTTTTGCCCTCCCAGATGGTACCACTGACCTCAAAGTAGTCGTTGCGGACATTCAGGGTGATGGTGTCCGGGGTGTAGGTCTGGAGCTTCACCGCGTCGGCACCAGCCTCCTTCGCCGCCCGGATGATCTGCACCGCCCGGTCGAACTGCTGACCATGGTTGGCCGACATCTCGGCGATGATATAGACTGGCTGGCCGGCGCCGACGAGCCGGTCACCGATGGCTATGGTATCTCTCCCCATCTCGTTCTCTCTGTCTCTCTCCTGCTTCAGGTTTCCCGCGGCCGCCACGCCGCGATCCCCCGGTAACCGTTGCCACTGTCAACCAGTTCGTGGAAGAACCGCCTGAACCTGATCCGCGCATAGGCGTCCGGGGGAGCGGCCACCTCCTCGCCCAGCGCCTCCAGCAGGGACCACTCCAAATCCCGGAAACCACACAGGGCGCGAGCCGCCACCAGACTCGAAAAACGTGGATTGATCTCCAGCAGGCGCACCCCCTTGGCACTCTTCCGCACCTGGACATTGCAACTGCCCTGCACGGCCGAGGCCTCGGCGATGGCCAGCGCGTACGCCAGCACCTCCTGGTCCTGATCGAAGTTGTCCGCATACCAGGAGGCCCCGACCGGGCCGAGGTCCCGTTTGAACGCCACCGCCGTGGTGAAGGCAGCGTTCCGAAAAACCCCCACCGAAAACTCGCCGAGCCCGTCATCGATGTACTGCTGCACCAGAGGCAGCGAGGTCCGCGCGAGCATGGCGGTCAACTCCTCTTCGTTGCGGGCGATCTGGATGCTTTTCGACCCCCAAGAGCGCCTGGACTTCACCACGCAGGGAAAACCGACTTCCTGCACGAAACGGTGCACCGCGGCCACATCACCGCCATCGGCAAAGGGAACCAGCTCGACCCGGCCGGCAAGATTCTGGAAGCAGGCAAGCTTGTCGCCGTAAGCCTGGAACCACTGGTACTGCTGACAGACGAGCACGGCCCCGAGCGCTACCCCCTCGGCAAAGACCGCCCTACTCAGCACCTCGATCTCCGCCTCACTGGCGGGAATCACTGCGGCAACCCGGTGGTGGCGGCAGAGCTCCTGCACGGTCGGCAGGTAGTCCGGGTCGTTGGCCCGCGGCACGGTGAAGACTCCGTCGACAAAGGCTGTGCCCACCTCCGGCGCGATGTCGCAGCCGAGTAGATGCAACGGCCGCTCCATCAGACAGAGGCATTTGACAATGGCCTGCCCGAAGTCTCCGCCTATGCCGGTAACGAGTATGTTGGTCGACTCCATATACTTCCTCACCGGCTAAACCGCAACCCGGTCCAGCACCGCCAGCAGGTAACCATTGGTTTCTCCTCTCTCCGCCAACTGCCTTTTGACGCTCTCGCGATCATAGCGGACCTCATGGTACTGGAACTGTCGGACGGCAAGATCGACAACGACGAAGGAAGGCGCCAAGCCGTCCCGCGGCTGTCCCAGGGAACCCGGGTTGATCACTGCCGTGCCCTCGACATCCCGCGCCATCCGGTAGTGGGTATGGCCAAGCAACAGATACTCTCCGGCCTCGGCCGGCAGGGCAAGCGGGGTGTCGGGGTAGACATATCCCTCCAGATTCTCCGCCGGGCTGCCGTGACAACACAAGAACCGGCCATCTGCCTCCCGACGGGACAAGGGCAGCGATGCCAACCACTCGGCCAGCTCGATGTGGTCCGAGGCGAGCAGGTTCTCCATGGAAGAGCCGTACCGCTCGGCGTACTGGTGGCGAAGGGCCTCGTCGCCGGCGAGAATATCCAGAAAGATCTGGTCGTGGTTGCCCCTGAGCGCCACCAGGCCGGGAAGTTCCCGCAGCAGGGCGAAAACTTCCAGCTGGTCAAAGTAGTAGCCGCAGAGATCGCCGAGAAAGATGTTGAGATCCGCCGCCTGCCGGCGTATTGCGCCGGACGCTGCCCGAAAGGCCGGGCCGTTGCCATGGATGTCGGAGAAAACGCAGGCTCTCATTTCTTCAGCATGGCATAGTAGGCTAGGTTGCGTCCCACCCCCATGGAGCCCAAGGTCTCGTAGATGCTCAGCAGCTTGTTCCGGTCGAGGCCGGCCAGAAAGTTGTCCCACCGCATTCGGTAACAATGGGTGCCGGGCCCCTTGCTGCTGTCCTCCACATAGTTGGAGTGTTCACAGAGCAGGTGCAGATCTATGGGATGATCCCCCACCACGCATTGCACCGCAAGCCCCATGTCCTCCAGCAGATTGCCCATGCTCTCCTTGTTGAAATAGGAGAGATGATCGGGGTAGCGTAGCCACCATTTCTTCGAGATGATCTTCTCCTGTTCCAGGTAGGC
Source organism: Deltaproteobacteria bacterium (assembly GCA_021810985.1). Classification (GTDB taxonomy): domain Bacteria; phylum Desulfobacterota; class Desulfuromonadia; order Geobacterales; family Geobacteraceae; genus RPRC01. The sequence goes on along the minus strand of JAJZQA010000023.1, from coordinate 8,344 downwards.
ATGGAGGAGGGAGAAGTCATTGGGCGCGAAGACGAGCAGGATCGAATTTTCGTCCATGACCTGCCGAAGATCGGCGAGGAGTCGGTCGGGGAATTTCACATGCTCGATGACGTTGATGATGGCGACGACATCGTAGACTTCCCTTTTGGCCAGGATCCTCACCAACTCTTCATAGACATTGCCCTGTTGGAACGAGGAGAGCAGATGCGGATGGATCTTCCGGATTCCCTCGATACTGAAATCGAGCCCCTGCACGGCATAGCCCTGGTCGAAAAATTCGTTGAGCAGCCACCCCTCGCCACATCCCACATCAAGGAAGCGGCCGCCGGTCTTGCCGTTGCGCAACAGCCGCACCTTTTCATGCAGCAGCCAGCTCCGCAGCCGGAACCATGCCTTTTCCTCATCCGTATAGCTGACCGCATAGCTGCCCAGGCCTTGCTGAAAGTACTGTTCGGCATAGTAGGCCTGCAACGCCTCGTCACTGGGCAGTGGCCGGTACTGGTAGAAGCCCCATTTCGTCTGAATCAATTCGAGTTCATGTTTTGAACATGTCATAATCGTGCCGTTGCTTCTCCCCTGTTCCCTGCGGCCAGCATGGCAGCCACACTGTTGGCGGACCCGCTGCTGGAGACGGTCCGCCGGCCGTTTTCACTCATCCGCCGCCGCCGGTCTTTCGCGTTGATAAGGCGGAGAATCCTGTCGCCAAACGCCCGCACGGTAAAGCCGTTCCACCGTCCCATGGTTTCGAAAATTCCCTTATCTCTGAAAAGGGCCGCCGCGGTCTCCTGGTTGTCCGCCGTAACCACCATAATCCCCGGCACCCCCATGCAGGCAAGTTCCAAACAGGTCTGCCCGGCGGCGGTCACCGCCATGTCGGCCCAGGCCATCATGGCGGGCATATCTTCCAAGGCCGGCAATAGTTCGACGGCACAGGGTGCGCCTGCCGCCGCCTTCTGCAAAAAGGCGCAGTTCGGATTGGTGTGGCCCACCACCGCCCTGATCTCCAGACCTTCCAGACCAAGGGAGAACAACGCCTCCAAAGTCTTCAGGGTGACGTTTTCCTGGTCGCCCCCTCCCATGACTACAAAAATCCTAGTCGCCCGGTCGGGAATGGTGCGCTGCCATTCCTGCCACCGCTGGAACTCCGTCCGCAGCAGGGTGTACCTGCCGCCAAGCAGCAACAGCGTCTCGGCAGGACATTGATACGCTATGTCCGGTCCATAGAGATTGGGGTTCAGGATGGCATCGGCATGGTAAAAGGGGAGATGGTGATTATCATCGATGATCAAGAGACGCACACCGCTCGCCCGCAGCTGCTGCTGGTAGGCCACGTCAAAATGGTATCCGTCCAGGACAAGCCAGTCCGCCCGTCCCTGCCGGCGGTGTTGGCAGATAAAATCGATCGTTTCGGCGCAGTCGGCAGGGCCTGGATACTGGTCGGTCAGCTCCTGCCAGCCAAAACCCTCATCCCCGAGGCGCTGGCGCAGAGCGCTGGCCTGGCAGTTACCGATAAAGAATACCTCGCCCGCCTGCGTCATCCAGGCCTGGGCCAGGGCGACACAGCGCATGAAGTGCCCCATGCCCACGCTGCTGCCGGCATCGACACGGACAAAGAGCCGTGGCCTTGCCTCGTCCGCGCTAGTCATTCACCCTTCCCGTGCGCTTCGATGAAATCCACATCTTCCCGCAGGGATTTCATCAGTCCTTCGTTACGCTGAAAGCCGCTGTTGATCGCCAAGAGTTCTGGACGCTCCGCCAGCAGCGTCAGGACATCCTGCATGCGAAAATTCCGCCCGTCAGGCAGCATTTCGAGTACCTGGCGGACGAATTCGAAATCCTCGGCCTCGTCCACTGTCCAGCGAAGACCGGAAAGATCCCGTCCATGCCGCCAGCTGCCCAGTCGATAGCGATCCGGCCGCTGGTTGATAAAGGCGGTCACGTGTTCAATCTCCGAAGGCAGCCGAGCCTCTTCATAGGCCTCCAGCAAGGCTCGGCGCGTAAAAATCTCGGCATCGAGCCCGTCAGGAAGGGTGGGCTCCAGGCAGTTACTGGCGTAATCGTACTCGCCACGGCCAAAGAACGCCACCAGTTCATCGAGCAGGTCGGGATCAATAAGGGGACAGTCGCCGGTTAACCGCATGATGATCTCGCCGCTATAACGGACTGCCGCCTGCGAGAAACGCTCCAGGACATGCCGCTCGGAGCCTCTGAACACGGGAACGCCCAGTTCCGCACCAAGGGCGGCGACGACGTCGTCCTCCCGGTTAGTGGTGGTGGCAATAATCACCCGGGCAATACGGCGCGCCTGGCGCACCCGCTCGATCATCAGGGCGAGAAGCGGCCTGCCGCCCACCTGTTTGACAATCTTGCCAGGCAGACGCGACGAGGTCATCCGGGCCTGAATAATGGCGGTGACGTCCATGCCCCTATCCTTCCTCTTCGCGGGGATTAAAAAGTCCAAAGAGGACGGCATCGACATAGGTCCCCTGGTACCAGCAGTGCCTCTTGCGAATCCCGTCAACAGCAAAGCCGCAGCCGGTGAACAGGGCGACAGAGGCCGTGTTCGGCTCATAGCAGCCAGCGGTCAGCTTGTGCAGACCGAGTTCGGCAAAGGCGTAGTCGACGACCAGCGCCAGGGCCTCCGAGGCATACCCTTTGCCCCGGCAATCCTCCTCGCCGACCACCAGGCCGACCTCAGCTCGCCGTTGTTGCCGGTCGATGGGGCCAAGCTTGATGTTGCCAATATGCCTGCCGCTCTCCTGCAGACGGATAGCAAAAAGGATGTTCGCCGGATCTTTCAGCATGGCGCGCACAAAGGCCCGCACCGTATCGAGAGTGGCGATTTGAAAACGACTTTCCAGGAACTGATTGACCTGGGGGTCATTGAGCCAGTCGCAGTACCGCTGGGTCACTTCCGCCGGATCGAGTTCCTTCAAAAAAAGACGTTTCCCTTGCAGAACAGGGGGGGAGATTCGACCAGTCATTTCCTTTTTCTATGGGGCAGGCCACAGCGAGGGGTTCAGCACCTTTTCGTCAACATCCCGAAAGACGTCACGTATCCGGGCAACGGCATTGCCCGGTAACCGCCCTTCCATGACCCGCACGTTGGTCTCCATCTGCGCCGGGGTTTCGACCCCGACGACAATCTTCGCCCGCGGATACGCCGAGGCGACGAACATCATTGCCAGCTCCCCGCGGCTCACCCCGGCCTCGGCGGCCATCGCCACCACCTTCCGCAGCACCGGCGCGGCATAGGCCATGGCCGGGGCCAGATCAGCCTCGGCCATCAACAGCAGCCCCTGCAGATAGACGCTCCGCACATACACCGTCTTGGCGACCCGAGCGGCCTCCTCGAAGACCGCGGCCTGTTCAAAGCGCCGGTCGAGCATGTTGGCCGGGATCTGCACTATCTCGATGCCATCACAGGCCAGCATCTGCCGCGCCCGGGCAGCCGAGTACACCGAAATGCCCAGGCGTTCCACCAACCCATCTTCAACCAGTTGCCGCAAGTGACGGCCCAGCCCGGCATCGAGCCGATCAAGTTCATCCTCCCGGTGCAGCATGAGGCCATAAAGCCTGCCGACTCCAAGCCGCGCCAGACTCGCCTGCACTGCCTGCCGGAGGTGCTGCGCCTCGTCCCGGTCACGGGGCAGGGTGATCTTGGTGATGATCCGGGCCTCGCCGGCTATGCCCAGCGCCGCCATAGCCCGTCCGAGAACCGCTTCGGAGTCGCCGTATCCCTGGGCGGTGTCAAACTCCCTGACCCCGTGCTGCCAGGCGGCGCGAACGATGGCGGTGGCGGCCTCCTGATCCGGTTTGCCGACGCGGTTGGCAATTCCGTAAGCCATGCCAAGCTGGGCGGTGCCGAGGACAAGTCGGAACTCCTGCACATCAGCCAACGCCATCAGGTCAGCCGCTTGAAACCGCTCGCCGCCGCCCGGCCCCGCAGCCGTGACGAGAGGTTGCCCGCGGCCACCGCAGCCACGACTTCACCAAAACTTTCCTCCACCGCGCGCTGGTAGTGCGCAACGTGCTCTTCGGTATGGGCAAGCATGGCATAGAAGAGGTTTGAGGCAAGGAACCCCTTGCCGAGCATCAGTTGAACGAAATATGCCTTCATGCTCTGGGCCTCTTCATGGTTGAAGACGAAATGGCTCAAGGGGGGAATACCGCTGACAGCGATATCCAGCCCACTCGCAGCGGCGGCAGCCGACCAGCCGGCCTGCACCAGCCGGCCGATCGCCATCAGATGCGATCCCGCCGCGAGTTTGCGGTGCTTTTTCACCGTTGCCAGGGCCGCGACCGGGCCGATGCGTTCGGTCCACATGGTGCTGCTGATGAAGGAGTCCTGGGCCGCAGACATCACCTCCGCCTTGCCGATGATTGCCCCAATGGGGTAACCGTTGCCCAAGGCTTTCGAAAAGACGGCCACGTCCGGCTCAAGACCGAGCAGCAGGTGGGCACCGCCGGTGTTCATCCGGAAGCCGGCGGAGATCTCGTCAACGACCAGCACCGCACCGGAGGCAGTGGCAAGCGCCCGCACCTCCTGCAGGAAGTTGTTCTCGGGCTGCATGTTGCGGATGGGCTCCATGACGATCGCCGCCAGGTTGCCGCCATGGGCCGCGATGATCGCCTTGAGTTCGTCAATACGGTTGTAGCGGAACGGCAGGGCCGTGCCGGTGAGACTGGCAGGGACACCAACCGGGGCGAGTCCCGGGAGGAGATGCCCTCGCAAAGCGTTGGCAGAGCCTAGGTTCGCCGCGAGATACCAGTCGTGCCAGCCATGGTAGCCACAGAACGCCACTACATCCCGGTTGGTATACGCCCGGGCGATGCGGACCGCCACGGCCATCGATTCACCGCCGGTGCGGGGCAGTCGGGCCATCTCCGCCCAGGGATGGAGCTCACAGAGCAGCTCGGCGAGTTCGACCTCTTCGGGACAGTTCAGCGAAGAACTGGAACCGTTGGCAACCGCAGCCACCACTGCGGCGTTGACATCCGGATCAGCGTAGCCGAGCACGTTGGCGCCGATGCCGGCAATACTCATATCGAGATAGCGGTTGCCGTCCAGATCCCAGACGTAGACCCCCTCGGCCTTGGAGTAGTAACCGGGCCAGACGCCCTCGGAGAACATGTCAGGCCGTTTCGACAGCAACTGGGACATACCAGGAATGCGCTTCCCGGCTCGTTGCTGCATTGCCAAACTCTTGTCGAGATTCACAGCAGCCCCCTGGTGAATTTTTGGATGGTCCCGACAACCTTTTCCACTTCTGCCGCTGTCAGGCTGGGAAAGAGAGGGATGGAGAGGCATTGCGCATAATACGCCTCGGCCTCGGGACATTCCCCCCAACGGGTTCCGAACATTTGCTGGTAGTAGGGCTGGGTATAAACCGGGATATAGTGGACCTGGGTCTGCACGCCGGCTTCACGCAGCTTGAGGATCGCCTCACCCCGTCCAACACCGATCCCCTCGAAATCAAAGAGCAACACATAGAGATGAAAGTTGGTGTCGCAGGCGGGCATCTCATAGGGAACGCGGAGATGTTCCACTGCCGCGAACCTTTGATTGTATGTCGCAACGACCTGCCGCCGGACCTCGCGGAATGTCGCCAGCTTCTGGAGCTGGGAAACGCCGAGACGACACTGGATATCGGTGATGCGGTAGTTATAACCCAAGTGCTGCTGTTCATAGTACCAGGGGTTGACCACTGCTCCGGCGTTACGGCGGACCGAGGAGAAGGCCTGGTCGGCATAGATGAACTCGGCTGGGTCAGCGGTGATGCCGTGGGAGCGGAACAACCGCAGTTTTCTGGTCAGGCCGTGGTCATTGGTCAGAACCGCCCCCCCCTCGCCGGTGGTGATGTGCTTAACCGGATGGAAACTCATCACGGTCATGTCGGAAAAGGTGCAGGAACCGACCGAGGTATCTTGATACCGTGAGCCCAGGGCGTGGCAGGCGTCTTCGATGAGATAAATCCGATGGCCGTACTTTTTTTCCGCCGCCCGCACCACTACCGCGATTGCCGCCATATCACAGCTCTGGCCGGCGAAGTGGACCGGAATCACGGCCTTGGTGCGGGGCGTAATCTTCTTTTCGATCTCGTGGGGGGAAACATTGTAGGTCAGGGGATCGATGTCGGCAAAAACGGGGCGAGCCCCGCAATAGGCGACACAGTTTGCCGAGGCGACAAAGGTAATAGGTGAGGTGATCACCTCGTCGCCGGGCCCAACCCCGACAGCCAGGCAGGCTATATGGAGTGCCGAGGTTCCGGAGTTCACGACAACGGCGGTCTCCGCCCCCACGGTCCGGGCCAGAGCCTCTTCAAAGCCAACCACCCCGGGCCCCTGAGTCAGATTTGACGACTTCAGGGCCTGGGCAACCGCTTCAATATCCTGCTCGTCGAGGACCTGGCAGCCATAGGGGATCATCGCCCGCGGCGGCACGATGTCCCCGCCAACAGGTCGTATCGCTGCTGGTTTCCTCCCCTTAACCCGGGCAGGCAACCCCTCCTGCCAATCCTGTCGGAACCGATCAAGGCTCTCCGTCATGGTCGGCAACAGCTGACCGAGATCTTTGGTCAATTTCTGGACATCAAGGCTGAGATCGTTCCCCCTGCCCGCCACCAGGCCGACATCAGCAAGACGGATGGGCTGCACCAGTTCCTCGTCAAAACCAAAACCCTTGGCCAGACGCCGGCCAAACTCAAACTTCGAGCAGGCATCCCGGCTGGCACAGTTGTAGAGGCCCGAGAAGCCCTTGGCCAGGCAACGCTGAAGGATGGCGGCAAGGGTGAAGGTGTACATGGTGGAGAAACGAGCATCAATAAATCCCCGCACCGTTTCCCCTCGGGCCAGACGGTTCAAGAACCACTCGCCGATACTCTCCTTGTCACGGCAGTTCCAACCGAAAATGTTGGTCCGTAGGATCAGGGAGCCGGGGCGGTCGGCAACGATCCTCTCCCCCTCAAGCTTGGTCGACCCATACCAGTTGCAGGGAGCAAGTGGTCCTTCTTCGAGGTAAGGACCGTGCTCGCCGGGATAAACAGAGTCGGTGGAGATATAGACCACCTTGGCCTCGCTGTCCCGCAGGGCATCCATAAGCACCCGCGTGGCCATGACGTTGGACTGCCACCCCCCTTCCTTATCCTGTTCGATCCGATCGACATCGGTGCGGGAGGCACAATGGATCACAACCTCCGGTCGGATACGATGGATGGCGTGACGGGTCGCGATATAGTCCCGTAAATCAAGCCCAAAACATTCACAATCTGCGATTGCGACAGGCTGATGAAAGAATTGCCCCCACAATTTTGTAGAATTATCCCGAAAAGATAGAGCAAGGTTATTGCCGAGAAGGCCACTCACCCCGGTAATCAAAATTTTCACAAATAAACCCCTTTTCACGAAGGCAATCCTAAAATTGTTAGGAGTTGCCTGTTTCCCCCTAACACTCAGTCAATTTGTCGTGTTTCCCCTCGCAACTCCTCGAGTTCCCGTTGGATCGTTTCATACTCAACCAGCTTCCGCTCCAAGAACTGACGAGTCACTCTCGCTTTTTCCTCAAGACCGCGAGGAGTCAGAAGGTAGAGGTAGCCAGACTTGTTCGCAGAGTTCTTGAAATTATTGACCTTAATCGCGCCAACTCCAATGAGCGCCCGCAAACAAAAATTGGCCTTGCCAAGGGAAATTCCCATGGCCTTGGCCAGTTCACGCTGGGTCAGGTGTGGTTGCTCGTGCAGGAGCTTGAGCAGGCGATATCGGATTGCGTCGTCCATTTGTTTTGTAAAAAATACATAGGTATCAGTTGTGATGGGAATTAGGCATGCTACCGCCATATGGGGTGAACAGAGTGTTTGTTCAACCAATGAACACCCTAGCGGCATCAGTCCTTCCTGTCAAGTCGATTTAGGAGAAATAACGCAAAAAACACTATCGGGGTATTTGCTGTGAAGTCAGCGTGAGATGACCTGATCCAGGGAAACTGTGGTCTTCACTTGGCGGTTCATGAGGTTGAGCAACACGATCACATTTTCCTCGCCGCGCAGCGAGTAAACAAGACCTGGCGCCGTGGTCACCTCGTCGATCCGCACCTCCACTGCCGCGCCGGGCCTCAATTGCGCCTTTTGCAACGCCGCCAGGGAAATCGCCCCCTCCTCTTCTCTGGCCTTCAAGTCGTCAATGATCCAAGCCGGCACCGGCACGTACTGGTCACCGAAACAGACCGGGCCGATGGCATCGCGGGTGGAGGCAATCGTCACCCAGTTCCGTTCCGCCGGGGCGAGATGCAAAAAAAGATACCCCGGGAAAAAGGGCCGCAACACCTCTTCCTTGCGACGCGCATGGC
>JAJZQA010000380.1 GCA_021810985.1 Deltaproteobacteria bacterium | reverse complement strand
GGCCTTGCTCAGTTCGTCGTCTCTGGTCAAGGTTTCGTCATCCAATCGTGCACGAAAAACCCGATCGAGAATTTTCTTGAAAGCCGGCCCGGGGGAGACTCCCAATTCTTTCAGGTCTGCTCCCGTAATCGAAGTTCGCACTCCATGAAGTTGAGTGAAGTAGAGTGAAACGAATTTCTTTACCCCCTCGACCTTGGTTTTTACCATCAGATATAAAAGTATCTCAACCGGTAATTCGTTGAGCAAGAAGTAAATCTCGCTCCGCTTCATTTTCGGGCCTCTGACAATGCGGCGCTGCAGGATTTCGAGAATAGCATCGATCCGGTTTCTCATCTCGAAGAGTTTTTTACGGTACTGTTCGGACAGCGACAGGCGGGTACACGTTTCAATGAATTGGGAAGTTGTCAGCGGGTCGCAGAGTGACAGGAAATATATTATCCATTTTTCGTAGGGCCGCTCCAGGTAGAGAAGATCGAACCAGGCGATGATCTTACCTGTCTCTCCAAGTATCTGCCTGGTTTCGGGAGTAAGTTTCAGCTCAGGATGAATAAACTGAAGCAAGCCAAGCGACGCCATGCGTTCGATAGCACGCAAAGGCTCCTTTTCTTTCAGTATGATTACCAACTCCGAAAGGAGCCTTTTCCCGCCGAGTTTACTGAGAAAATTCATCTTGACGGCATTGATGATGAGATTTTCCGTGTGCTTGGCGATCCGGAAGTCAAGGCGTTGTTCGAATCGAAGTGCCCGGAATACCCGGGTCGGGTCCTCGACGAAGGATAGATTGTGAAGAACCCGGATAACCTTTTCATGTAAGTCGCGTTGGGCGGAGAAATAGTCGACCAATATTCCGAAATCTTTATTGTTCAACCTGATGGCAAGGGTGTTGATGGTGAAATCGCGACGATAGAGATCCATTTTCAGCGAGGATCTTTCCACCGTCGGCAATGCGCCAGGTGATGAGTAGTATTCAAGGCGGGTGCTGGCAACGTCGATCTTGAATCCGTCAGGGAAGACAATGACCGCGGTCCCGAACTTGTGGTGGCTCTTTACCCGGCATCCATGAGCTCTGGCAACAGTTTCGGCAAAGAGAATGCCATCCCCTTCGACCGTCACATCGATATCTAGGTTTTCCACACCCAGAAGCAGATCCCGGACAAAGCCGCCGACAACATACACGGGCAGGTCCAGCAGGTCACCCGTTTCGCCCAATTCTTTCAATCTAGTAAAAATATCGGGCGAAAGTCTTTTCTGCATAACGGCTTCAAGATGCCGTTTGCGTACCGGAATTTCGTCGCGTGCCATGTCGTACACGCCATCCAGCCGTTTATGGATCCCAGCATACATCACGCGCAGAAGATCGGTGCGGGTAATTACCCCGACCAAGGTTTTCCCGGCGAATACCGGCACTAATCGCCGTTCGCGGCCGACAATGTAATCCTGTATCTCAGATAACGGGGTTTCCGGTACGGCTCGCAGGAATTCCGTATGCATATATTCGGTGACAGGCAGGTCGCCGAGTTGATGGTAGAGTGATTTTTCCACGATACGGCGCGAGATGATACCGACCATCTCCCCATCGCACAGAACCGGCATTGCATTAACGTTGTAGCGGGTGAGAAGATCGCGGGCATCGGATATTGTTGCAGTAGCCGAAACCGATTTTACCGGCGAGGACATGATATCAGCGGCAGCCCGCTTGGGATTCACCTGGGCACGGAGCAGTTCTTCCAACTGTGACATCACTTGAATCAAAGTCAGGTCTTTCACGGTAGCCGAAGCTGCATGGGCATGTCCGCCTCCCCCGAATTCACGCAATACGGCGCCAACGTCAATTTCGGGCAGCCGGCTACGTGCCACGAGGAAGACCCTTTTCCCCATGTCAACCGCAAGAAACAGTGCATCCAGATTCTCCATGTCCCGAATCATGTGGGAAAGGATGGCAATATCACCTATATAGTAGTCGACGGACGCTTGGGCAATGGAAATGTCCACACCATTGATGGTCGTGGTCTTGAGTGATTTGAGGAGATCGTTCAGCAGGGAAACCTGCTCAGCGGTCAGTTCCTGGGTAATGAAGTCGCTCACCGTGTTGAGACTTGCTCCATGTTCGAGAAGCCACGCCGCTGCCCGGTAATCATCCACCGTTGTGGATGGGAAAGTCAGATTCCCGGTATCCTCATAGATTCCCAACATCATGAGGGTCGCTTCGGTCGGCGTCACGGAGATATTTTTCTCCATGAGTATTTTGGTCAGGATGGTGGTGGACGACCCACATTCACGTATTTCGCCCGCGGAGGGGCGGATGTCGCCATGTATTTCGGGATGGTGATCATAGATGTGGAAGGTGACTCCCGGCCGGGAAACCACTTCCGAAAACCTGCCGATACGGGAAGAGTGTTGACAGTCAACGATTATCAGGAGGGTAATGTTTGAGAGGTCGATATCTTTTGCTTTTTTGAAATCAAGGGCAAAGCCGGTTGATTTCAGGAAAAAGTCACGCATGCTCTTTTCCTGAGACCCGGAGAAAACCATGGCGGCATCAGGATAAAGTTTTTTTGCGGCGACCATCGCTCCGAGACAGTCGAAATCGGCATTTACATGAGTAGTAATAACTTCCATGAGGGTTCCGGGGAGAGCGGGAGATGATCAAGAATCGGGTTTAGCCT
>JAJZQA010000379.1 GCA_021810985.1 Deltaproteobacteria bacterium | reverse complement strand
CAGGCATGGCTGGATGCACAAGAGAGCCGGCGAGATGCTGAAAGAGCGCTTGCTGAAGCCCGACTGGCCCAGCTTAAAAACTGCATGACGCTTTACCAGGCACTCGGAGGGACCATGAAGTTGTAAAGACAAAGTTTCTGCAAACAGGGAAGGGTTGCAGTCATACTCTGCAACCCTTTTGGGGTTCCTCCGGAAACAACACCGTCATCGCTGATCGGTCAAATTCGCTGATTAACCATATTTTCTGGATGAGGTTCACGCGAAGTAAGTTAGTGTTTACCGGTCACGGGGATGAATTGATATTTTGAGAATACTTTGGCAGCCTCGGCGGTTTTCAGGAAATCCATGAATTTCCTTGCCGCTTCTTTATTCTTGCTGTCTTTGATGAGTGCCATCGGGTAGCGGATCGGGGGATGACTCGCCTTTGGTGCCGTTGCTGCAACGACACCGCTCTTTAGTGCGACCGTGTCCGAGCGATAAATCAGGCCTGCGTCAACGTTGCCCGAGTCCACATAGGACAGGACTTGTCGCACGTCCTTGGCGAACATGATCTTCTTTTCCACCTTATCCCAAAGTTTCAGGGAAACCAGGGTTTCCTTGCCGTATTTGCCGGCCGGCACCGTTTCCGGGTGGCCGATACTGATTGACTGCGCCTTATCCACCAGGTCGGCAAAAGATTTGATGGTACCCTTCTTTTCCTTGCTGATAATCAGTACCAGTTCGTTGCCCAGAAGGTCCGTCCGGGTTTCCGGGTCGATGAGACCTTTGGCGGCAAGTTCATCCATCTGTTTCTTGCCCGCCGAGATAAACAGGTCAACCGGTGCACCTTCCTCTATCTGTTTCTGCAGCATGCCGGATGAGGCAAGATTCAAGCTGATCTCCACAGCCGGATTTTTCTTTTCATAGACTTGCTTCAGCGCGGCAAGGGCTTCCTTCAGGCTGATGGCGGCCGAGACCTGGACGACGCTCTTCCCGGCTGCGCTAGCCGTTCCCTGCTGTAGTGGGCCAAACAGCAAAAAGCTCGCCGCGACGAATGTTACAAAGAAACATGCTGCCTTTTTCATACAGTTTTTCCTCCCGTGGTGGTGTGGTTACAGGTGCAATGCGGAATCATCGGGCTCGGATTACTTTCTTTCGTTCCGGGTCATTCCTGCTTTCGTTACAGTCAATTATAAACGGCCCAACCTTTTGTCAGGCCGTAAAGCCTCTGACCGCATAAGTTGGAGAACTTTCGGACAGATTTGCCAGATCGAGTCCGGCCCTGCGCATATCCGGGAACACATGGGTCTTTTTCTGCCCCTTGTCGAGGAATATGATTTCGTCAGCGAGCGCATGCATTTCCTTGCGGCTATGGGTTACCATGACGAAGGGTATTTGCCAGATTCGCTGCAGCTCCCGAAGTTCACCCTGGAGTGCCTTCCGATTTCCATGGTCCAGGGCCGAGAGCGGTTCGTCCAGCAGGAGGATGTCCGGTTCCACCATCAGAGCCCGCGCCAGGGCGGTGCGCTGCTTTTCGCCGCCGGAGAGCTGAGCGGGATAACGGTCCTGGAGGTGGGTTATCTTCAGCATGTTCAGCACGTCAAGGGTTCCGATCCGATAATCCTTGCCTTTTTTGCAGTGGCTCGGGATACCATACATAATGTTGTCCTTCACCGTAAGATGGGGAAAAAGGGCATAGTCCTGAAATACATATCCGATACGCCTGTTTCGGGCGGGGGTGGAGATGTGGTCGGTCGACGAGTAAAACACCCTGCCATCCAACGATATATGGCCCTTGTCCGGTTGCCGGAGCCCGGCAATGCAATTGAGGATGGTTGTTTTCCCCGAACCTGACGGTCCGAATATCACCAGGATACCCCGGTCGAAATCAAAGCTCACCTCAATGCTGATTCCGGGCAGTTTTTTAGTGATGTTCGCCCTGAGCATGTTCCGTTCCTCCCTTCTTCCACGTCTGAACCTTTGTCCGGCACCACCAGTTGAGCCAGAATACCGCGGCGAAGGAAAGCGCCGTGATCACCAGCACCAAATTTCTGGCCGCCGCCGTGTCACCCGTTTCCACCGCGAAGTAGATTGCCAGGGGTATTGTCTGTGTCTTCCCCGGGATGTTCCCCGCCACCATCAGGGTTGCGCCGAATTCCCCCAACGCCCGGGCGAATGAGAGGACCAGTCCGGCCAAAATACCGGGCCAGGCCAGGGGCAGGGTGATGGTGAGAAATATCCGCAGCTCCCTGGCACCGAGAGTCCGGGCCGCCTGCTCCAGAGAAACGTCCACTCCGGTAAAAGCCGCCTTGGCGCTCTGGTACATGAGGGGAAAGGAGACAACCGCCGAGGCGATCACCGCCGCCCACCAGGTGAATATGAGCTGGAAATCAAAATTTTCCAGCAGGAATCCCCCGATGAAACCCCGTTTCCCCAGCAAGATGAGCAGGCCGTAGCCGAGCACCGTGGGCGGGAGCACCATGGGGAGGATGATCAGGGATTCAAGGACATTCTTCCCCATGAAATCCTTGCGGGCCATAGTGCGGGCTATTGCCATGCCGGCGAAGAAGTCGATGCAGACGGCTGCCAGGGCCACTTTCAGGGAAAGAATGACGGGATCGAACATGAAATATACTCCACGGCGAATTGAGTTCGGCTGATTTATCGGAGTGAATGTGCCGCTGGGAGGACATTCA